>JAUIEE010000089.1 GCA_030428965.1 bacterium
CCACACGACGGGCACCTTCGGCCGAGGCATGCACGCCATCGCCCGGCTCGCCGAGCCGCGCCCCTGGCGTCGACCGTCCGGCGAGCCCGCGCACTCCCTGCAGCTCATCCGGGACTACTCCCGTGACATGCAGCGGCGGCGGGAGACGATCGACCGACGCCTGCGCAAGCTCGAGAACAAGACCGTGGCCCTGTACGGCGCCGGCGAGCACGCCGAGGAGTTGCTCGGCTTCTCCTCCCTGGGCTCGATCGCGAGCCGCGTCGTCGACGGCAACCCCGACCTCTGGGGCAAGACCTGCGGAGGCCTGCGGATCGAGGAACCTGCCGAGCTGCGTGAACGGCCGCCTCAGTCGGTGGTCATCGCCAGCAAGGCCTACCAGGACGAAATCGCCGCGGAGCTCCAGGACCTGGCCCAGGCGGGCGTCGAGATTCTCAAGCTGTATGGTCCCGAACCGGCGCCCGCCCGTGCCCACGCCTGAGCGCAGCACGAAGCACGTCGTCTTCGTCGGTGCCTACGGCATCCAGAACGCCGGGGACGATGCACCGCTGCTCGTGATCACGCGGGGCCTGCGGGCCGCCTTTCCCGAGATCGAGTTCACCTTCAGCGTCATCGCCCGGCGCGAAGACCCGCTGATCGCCGCGGCCGCGGGCGCACGCTTCTACCCCAACCCGGAGTACGCCAGCCGCGAGGCGGCCGCGGGCAAGTGGTTCCGCGGCTTCAACTACGGGGACGACCGCGGCGACCTCGAGCGCATCGACAAGCTGATCCAGAGCGCCGACCTCGTCCTCGGTGGATCCGGCAACGTCTTCATCGACCTCGCGATCGACCTGTTCCGCGGCCCGATCCCCCTGCTGGCGACCTACTGTTTCCTGGCCGACCTGCACCGGGTTCCTTTCGCTCTGTTCGGGGTGTCGGCCGGCCCCTTGAACACGGACAAGGGTGCGCAGCTATCCGGCTGGATCGTGCGCAACGCCGCGCAGACGATGGCCCGGGACCACGCTTCCGCACGGCTCCTGGGTGAAGTGAGCGGTGGGGAAGAGGTCTGCGTGCTGCCCGACCCGGTGCTAGGACTCTCGCCCTGCGCGGACTCGGTCCTGCATGCCGCCATGAAGGCCGAAGGAGTCTCCCCGGAGCGCTCAAGGCCACGCCTGGCCGTTGCCGTCCGTGATCTCGACTTCCTGCCCTTCGACACCGACGTCCTGCTCGACGCCCTGCGCGAGCTCTCGTCCCACTACGAGCTGCTCTTCGTGCCCCAGTGCACGAACCCCGAACAGGACGACCGTCGCCTGGCCGAGCGGTACGCGCGAGAGCTTCCGGGAGCGACCTGCACCTGCATCCAGGGGCGCTACGCACCGGACGTGCTCCTGCGCATGTACGAGTATGCCGACGTGACCCTCTCCGTTCGTCTACACGGCGCCGTCTTCAGCGCGATGTCCGGCGTACCGACCGTGGCTCTCGCCTACCTGCCCAAGGTCCGGGCCTTCATGGAGAGCCTTGGAAAGAGCCACCTGGCCTTGGATCTCGAGCACCTCACGGCCTCGGCGATCGTCGACGCCGTGGCCCGGGCCGCCCGGGAGGACGGCCGCGGCTGGAGTCGGTCCAGCCGTGAGCTGGGCCGGGGCGTGGATGAGATCGTCTCGTGCCTGGGCGCTCACTTGACCACCACGCGGGATGCCAACCGTGTCCTCTCGGCCACTCGTACCTTCGGTCCGAGGCCTGGTTCTAGCTCCCGTCCGCGCGACGCAGCCTGACGTGGTCGCAGAGGCCTGCGGCCGCGCGTAGCCACCACCGTCCACCGAAGGTCGATCCCGTGGCCTTTGCCCTGGGCAGGTCCCAAGGGCTTTTCTGGGAACTCCTCTGGGCCAGATCGGGTGGGGTTTGTGCCCCAGGGGGCTTCCTACGGCTCGGCGCCTTGCGGGACTTACGCGGTGCCTACACAATTAGAGGGACTCTGACTCGAGCCTCCGCCTCCAGCCAAGATCCAGGGTAGGCGCGGAGGCTCTCTCTCACCTCCACGAGGAATCTTTGGAATGTTGAAGACCCCCGCGAGCTCCCTCACGGTCGCGTCGTTCACCGCCCTGCTGCTGTCGTCGACAGCCCTGGCGGGAGGCGTCGAAGAATCCGGCCAGAAGAAGGCCAGCGCCGCAGCCGCTGCCGTTCAAGCCACGCCCCAGGCCGACCTGCGCATCGACTGGCAAACCGGCGTCCACCGCGCGGCGGTCAAGACCCGAGCCCAGCTGCGTAGCGCCCTGCGGTCCATGGCGGGCACAGGACAGGCCAACCACTTCGTGGTCCAGTTCTCGCGGCCGCTCGAGCCGGGGGAGAAGCCTGCGGTGGCTGCTTCCGGCCTGAAGCTGCAAGGGTACCTGGGCAACAACGCGTACTTCGCGTCCGCCCGCGCGAGCGCGCTCGAGGTGAACCGCCTCGCGAGCCTGCCCCTCGTCGACGCGCAGCCGATCCAGCGTTCCTGGAAGCTGCACGAGTCCCTCGAGCGTGACCAGGTTCCCGTGTGGGCCGTCGTCGAGGAGAAGCCCGACGCCGAGCCCGTGGTCGGGGCGTACGTGCTGTTCCATCCGGACGTCGACCTGCAGGGGGAGGCGACAGTGGTGGCCCAGCGCAACGAGGCCCGCATCCGCGATCACGTGCTGTCCCTGAACGCCATGGTGATCGAGCTGCCCTTCGACCGCATCAAGCTGTTGGCGGAAGAGGACGCCGTCCAGTACATCGAGCCGGCCATGCCTCGCATGAGCGGTGTGCTGCTCAACGACAGCAACCGCAACCGTGTGGGAGCCAACACCCTGCACACTGCACCGTACGGCTTGGACGGCACGGGCGTGTCCGTCATGGTCTACGACGCGGGCACGGCGCTCGCGACCCACAACGACTTCTCGGGTCGCGCCACCGTGCGGGACAGCTCGGGAACGAACGGCCACGCGACTCACGTGGCCGGTACCGTTGCCGGGGACGGATCGGCCAGCAGTGGCCTCTACACCGGCATGGCCCCCGGGGCCACGATCGAGTCCTACGGCTTCGAGTGGGACGGAAGCGGCACCTTCCTGTACACGAACCCCGGAGACTTCGAGGCGGACTACGGAGACGCGATCCTCAACCACGGAACGACCCTGGCGAACAACTCGATCGGCACGAACACCGAGCCGAACGGGTTCGACTGTTCCTTCCAGGGCGACTACGGCCTGATGTCGAGCCTGATCGACGCCGTCGTGCGTGGCTCCGTCTCGAACGGTGCCCCGACCCGCATCGTCTGGGCCAACGGGAACGAGCGACAGGGCAGCCGCTGCGACGTCGAGGGCTTCGGGGACTACTACAGCACCGCGCCGCCGGCGACCGCGAAGAACCACATCGCCGTCGGGGCTCTCAACTCCAACGACGATTCGATGACCAGCTTCAGCAGCTGGGGCCCGACCGATGATGGTCGCCTCAAGCCGGACATCAGCGGTCCGGGCTGCGAAGTGGGGGACGACTCTGGCGTGACCTCTCCCACCTCGTCCGGCACGAGCAGCTACTCCAGTCTGTGCGGCACCTCGATGGCCTCTCCCACGGTCACCGGCATCTTGACCCTGCTCATCCAGGACTACCGCAACCTCTACGGATCCCCCGATCCGCGCAACTCGACCCTGAAGGCCATGCTGGCCCAGACGGCCGTGGACCTCGGAAACCCGGGGCCGGACTACCAGTACGGCTACGGTTCGGTGCGCGGCGTCGAGCTGATCGACTTCATGCGCTCGGGCAACTTCGACGAGGACACGGTGGCCCAGAGCGAGACCAAGATCTACACGGTCAGCGTCATGCCGGGAGACCCCGAGCTCAAGGTCACCCTGGCCTGGGACGACGCTCCGGGAACTCCGAACACGGCTCCGTCCCTCGTCAACGACGTGGACCTGCACGTGTTCAGCCCCTCCAACGTGGAGGCCTTCCCCTGGACGCTCGATCCTCTCAACCCTTCGGGCAATGCCACCCAGGTTCAGCGGGATTCCGTCAACAACATCGAGCAGGTCTACGTGGCTTCGCCCGAGGCCGGCGTCTGGCGCATCGAGGTGCGTGGCAACAGCGTTCCCCAGGGACCGCAGCCCTACTCGGTCACCGCGTCGCCGAACCTGATCAACTGCTCGAGCCAGGGGATCGTCTCCCTCAGCCAGTCGAGCTACAACTGCAGCGCGACCAGCTCCATCACGGTCATCGACTGCGACCTCAACACGGACGACGGCGTGATCGAGACCGTCAGCGTGACGGTCAGCTCGACCTCGGAGCCCGCCGGTGAGACCGTCCTCTTGACCGAGACCGGAGCCGCCACGGCCCAGTTCGAGGGATCGATCCCGCTCGGCACGGTGGATTCCAGCGGCGTGCTCCTGATTGCGGAAGGGGACACCCTGGACGCGGTCTACGTCGACGCGGACGACGGAATGGGGGGCATGAGCATCAACGTGAGCTCCAGCGCGATGATCGACTGCACGCCTCCGGTGATCAGCAACGTGCTGGCCACCAACATCACGCCCGTCAGCGCGACGGTGCAGTTCGACGTGGACGAGCCGACCAGTGGCGGGACCAACTACGGCACCAGCTGTGGCCCGCTCCCGTTCCAGGCCTTTGCCCTGGCCAGCTCCACCAGCCACTCGATGAACCTGTCGAACCTGACCGACGGAACGCCGTACTCGTTCGAGGTTACGGCCACCGACGCGGCCGGGAACACGACCGTCAGCAACAACGGCGGCTCCTGCTTCACCTTCTCGACCCTCGACGTTCCGGACTACTTCACCGAGGAGTTCGGCGGGGACCACGACCTGTCATTCCGCAGCATCACCTTCGAGCCGGACCTCTCGTTCGAGGCCTACGATGCCTGCTCCAAGTCCGTCACGAGCTTCAACACGAACCCGACCGGGGGCACGGCCCTGCCTCTCTCGGACGATGACTCGGAGCTCGTGATCCTGACGGGTGGCAAGACGGTCTCCCTGTACGGCGTGACCTACGACCGTTTCTACGTGGGTAGCAACGGCTACATCACCTTCGGATCGGGAGACACCGACTACACCGAGTCCCTGTCCGACCACTTCGACCTGCCCCGTATCTCGGCCAACTTCGACGACTACAATCCCAGCTCCGCGGGGACGGTCAGCTGGAAGCAGCAGCCGAACCGCGTGGTCGTGACCTGGCTCAACGTGCCCGAATACAACACGTCGAACCAGAACTCGTTCCAGGTCGAGCTGTTCTTCGACGGCCGCATCCGGATCTTCTACCGCGACGTGGCGTCGACCGACGGAATCGTCGGCCTCTCAGGCGGAGGCGGCACCCCGGCGCAGTTCATCGAGAGCGACCACTCTCAGTACGACTGCGTCCAGGTGAACGCCGGCCCCCAGGGCTTCTAGGCCCAGGCCCTACGCAAAGAAGAAGCGCCCGCGGGAAGCTCTCCCGCGGGCGCTTCTTTCGTGGAGGAAGATAAAGAAAGGCTCATACAAACTTCGTCAACCGTTGGTTCGAAGCCGGTCGATGCTGTTCCTACAAGGACGACATGACCAAGACGAACCATGGAGAAGTGAGATGAGTCGTATCGATGAGCTCCTGGCCCTGGCCGATGCTTGCGTGCCACCGGGGGACCCCCAGATGGTCCACATCGAATTTGCTTCCTACGCCTTCAAGGAGAGCTCGATCCTGGCGCTGCGCGACGCTATCCCTGAGTGCGTGACCCAGCTGCAGCACTACCCCAGGGTCGGCGTGGTCGAGGCCTCCTGGGTCCTGACGGGACTCACGCCTCCCTTTCGTATGACGGCCGAGGGGCTGCGTCGTCGCATTCTCGACCTGGACCTCCTGGCGGGGATGCACCATTGCGAGCTCGACGGCTTCGAGATCGTCGAGGGAGATCAGCACCCCGGCGCCCGGGACGCGGACCGGAGAGCCGGGGTCTAGAGTACCTGAGGGCCGAGCCCGCGGGCCCTGCGCCAGCGCTCGAGCAGGGCTCGCATGCGCGGGGGGTGGTCCCCCGTCGGGTCGATCTGGCCCCCGGGCATGAGCTCGTCGAGCTCGTCGGGGTCGTGCCGGCGTGCCCACTCGCGGAAGGCGTCGCCCAGGTCGGCCGTGGGCGAGGCGTTCGGAAGGCCGGCGATCAAGAGGCCCTCGAGGCGCCCTTCCCCATCGAAGAAGTAGCTCGCCCGCCAGGTCCGCCCCGCACGGCCGACCAGGCGGTAGTAGTCGTTGGTCTCCAGCATGTCGGCCCAGACCCGATCCTGTTCGAGCTGCCAGGGGGACACGCGCCGGGACTCTCCGCGGAAGTGCTCGTCCCAGCCCTGCCAGCGTCCGCCCTCCAGGCTCCAGAGGGAGCCCGCACCGCTGCGTTCTTCGTACCAGATCCGGGGCTCGGGCACGAGGTAGGCCCGGGCGCCCTCGAGGTCACCGGCCGCCTTGGCCTCCAGGAAGGCCTCCAGGGTGGGGATGCGGGGATCGAGTTCCGGGCCGGTGGAAACGCACCCCACCGCCAGGGGAAGGGCGAGCAAGGGGTGGAGGGTCGAGTGGTTCATCGGCCGTTTCCATGTCGCCCGGACGCTCGATCCTTGCACTCCGGGCCGGGCCGTGGCCAAGCGGGGCGGGTATCCGAACGACAGCCGGGAAGCGCGCTTCGAGCCCGGTGGGGGCGGAGAGCTGCCTCCCAGGCCCTAGGCCCTGGTCGGCTTTTTTGCTGGCTCGGGTCACACAGGCCGTCCGCCTTCGCACAGAGAGGCATGAGCGTCCGATGCCTAGCCTGCTTCCTCGCCCCCATCTTCCTCGCCGCTCTCTTGGCTCCCGGACTTCGCGCCCAGGGTAGGCAGGCCGAGCGCCCGGCCCTGGACAAGTTGAACCTGGGGCGCCGTTCCCTGGCGATCGAGGGGTTCGACCCCGTGTCCTTCTTCCCCGAGGGGGGAGGCCGTCCACGCCGTGGTCGAGAAGCGTGGACCCTCGAGTACCGCGGGGTGACCTATCGCTTCGAGAGCGAGGAGAACCGTGGGCGTTTCCTGACGACCCCGGTCCGCTACGAGCCCGCCTATGGAGGTTGGTGCGCCTGGGCCATGGCGGACGGAGAGCTGGCGCCGGTCGACCCCAAGTCCTTCGTGATCCAGGACGGCGAGCTGCTCCTCTTCTACGACGGCCTGTTCGCGGACACCCGCAAGAAGTGGCGGCGGGGGGACGTAGCCAAGCTCAAGCTGCGTGCCGACGCTGCCTGGCGCGAGCACTACGGCCATCCGGACCGGGATCTGGCTCGCTACGCACTCGACGGAACCCTGGCTCTGGGGGGCCACGATCCGGTGTCCTTCTTCGCCCAGGAACCCGCCGCGCGCATGGGACTGGAGGAACACAGCGCCATCTACCGGGGCGTGACCTATCGGTTCGTGAGCGCCAGCTCCCGAAAGGCCTTCCGGCTCGACCCCTCGCGCTACGAGCCCCGTGTCGGGGGGTGGGATCCCCTCGCCCTGGGGCAGGGGCGGCGGGTGCCCGGAGATGCGCGCTGGTTCCTGGTCTCCGAGCAGCGGCTGTACGTCTTCGAGAATGAAGCCTCGAGGAAGGCCTTCCAAGAAGAAGCGGCCCCGGCCGCGTCACGGGCCGAGGCCGCCTTTCGTGGGCAGAAGCTCTGAACGCGGTTCGAGTCTACTTCTTCATTCCGGCCGGTGAGGCGCCCGCCTCTCCGGGCAGCGGGAAGCCTCGATCGCGCATGAGCGCCTCGATGCGTGCGTCCCGGCCGCGGAAGGCGCGATAAGCCTCGACCGGATCCACCGCGTTGCGGACGGCGAAGAGGTTGTCGACCAGCTTCTTGGCCAGGTCACGGTCGTAGAAGCCCCCGGGGGCTTCCTCGAAGGCCTCGCTCGCGTCGGACGTCAGCACGTCGGCCCACATGTAGCCGTAGTAGCCCGACGAGTAGCCCTCACCGGAGAAGATGTGCCCGAAGTGCGGCGTGCGGTGGCGCATGACGATCTCCTCGGGCATATCGAGCTTGGCGAGGGTCTCGCGCTCGAAGGCGTCGGGATCGATGCCCGCCGGATCGGTCGTGTGGAAAGCCATGTCCACCAGGGCCGAGGCCAGGTACTCGGTCGTGTCGAAGCCTTGGTTAAAGGTGGCCGAGTTCTTGATCTTCTCGACGAGCGCGGCCGGAATCGGCTCGCCCGTTTCGCAGTGCACGAGGTAGTTGTTGATGACCTGATCGGTCAGGAGCCAACGCTCGAGCAGCTGGGACTGGAACTCCGTGTAGTCCCGTACGCCCCCGTTGAGGGTGGGGTAGGCGACGTTGGAGGACAAAAAGTGCAGCGCGTGGCCGAACTCGTGGAACAGCGTCTCGGCGTCGGACCAGGAGATCAGGACCGGCTCGCCGGGAGCCCCCTTGATGAAGTTCGAGTTGTTCGAGCTCAGGACGTTGGTCTTGCCGTCGAAGGTCTCGTGGCTGCGGTAGGACGTGGCCCAGGCGCCGGAGCGCTTGCCCGGACGTGCGTAGGGGTCCAGGTACCACAGCCCGATGTGGCTGCCGTCATCCTTGTGGGTGACCTCCCAGACGGAAACGTCCTCCTGGAAGACCGGCACGGAGCCCTCCGGGACCGGGGTGAACTCGAACCGGAAGAGCTCTCCGGCCACGAAGAACATCGCCTCGCGCAGCTTGTCGAGCTGCAGGTACTGCTTGACCTCATCGGAGTCCAGGTCGTACTTGGCCCGGCGCACCTTCTCCGCGTAGTAGCGGTAGTCCCAGGGGGCGATCTTGATGCCCGCACCCTCCGCGTCGGCGATGGCCTGCATGTCGGCCACCTCCTCCTCGACGCGGCCCAGGGCCGCGGGCCAAACGGCCTTCATCAGCTCGAAGGCACGCTCGGGGGTCTTGGCCATGCGGTCCTCGAGCCTCCAGGAGGCGTAGTTGTCGTAGCCGAGCAGGCCGACCCGCTCGTGGCGCAGCTGCAAGATCTCCGCGATGATCGCGTTGTTGTCGTGCTCGTCGCCGTTGTCCCCGCGCGAGTAGTAGTTCGTCCAGACCTGCTTGCGCAGGTCGCGCTCGTCCGAGAAGGTCAGGAAGGGGGCCATCGAGGAGCGCGTGTTCGTGATGGCGTACTTGCCCTCTTCTCCGCGCGCGCTGGCCGCGGCGCGGGCCGCTTCGATGAAGGAGTCGGAAAGTCCGCCGAGCTGGCTCTCGTCCAGGTAGGTGACGTAGCCCTCCTCGTCGGCCAGTACGTTGTTTCCGAACTCGGTGTGCAGGGCAGCCAGGCGCTTGTTGATCTCGGCGTAGCGCTCCTTGGCCGCGCCTTCCAGCGTGGCGCCGTTCCGGGCGAAGCCGTTGTAGACCAGCCACGTGAGCCGCTTCTCGTCGGGGCTCCGAGAGGCTATCTCCTCGCTCTCGTAGACGGCGCGCACGCGCTCGAACAGCTTCTCGTTCTGGGTGATCCTCGATTGGAACTCGGAGAGCTTGGGAGCCATCTCGCCCTGGATCTCTCGGAACTCGGGCGTGGACATGTTCGAGCTCCAGATGCCCCAGTAGCTGAAGACCCGGTCCAGCTCGCGCCCGGCGCGCTCCATGGCGACGATCGTGTTCTCGAAGGTGGGAGCCTGGGGGTTGTTGGCGATGGCCTCGATCTCGGCCAGCTGCAGGGCCATCCCGGCTTCCAGGGCAGGCTCGAGGGCCGCGAGGTTCATGCGATCGAAGGCGGGGACCCCTCCGTAGGGGCCCGTCCATTCGGCCAAGAGGACGTTGTCGCGGGCTTCTTCGGCGATTTGATCGGAGTTCATTTGGCAGGCGGCCAGGACGAGGGCCGTGAGGCCACAGGCATTCGCAAGGCGGGTTGACATGATTCGGGCTCCTCCGGAAGGCAGGTTTAAGCCGCGCATCCTATCAGGGACCGTCGCTGGCGTCCCCCCGGTCGCACCCTCCGGGGTCTCGGGGTAGCTGGCCTTGTCGTTTGCTCCCTCGCCCGGGCTGGGACACACTAGACCGCCTCACTTCCGACCCCCATTCCACGCAGGAGGCCAGCCGATGCAGATCCTCATCAACGCGCCCAACGTCCAGGTGCCCGAGGCTTTCGCGGAGTACATCGAGAGCCGCACGCACGAGGTCCTGGGTCCCTTTCTCGAGCACCTGACCCGGGTCGAGGTGCATCTGCAGGATCAGAACGGGGCCAAGGGAGGGATCGACAAGCGCTGCATGCTCGAGGCGCGTTTGCGCAGCCAGGATCCGGTCGCGGTCGAGGGACTGGCCGAAGGCCAGCGGGACGCTTTCCGGCTGGCCCTCGACAAGTTGAAGCACCTGCTCGAGCACCGCATCGGACGCCGCTCTTCCCGACGGGGCTGAGGTCCCTTGGGGATTCCGGTCGAGCGTCCGGAATCCCCGTGGGCCCCAGGCTAGCTCTGAAGGTCGAACAGGGAGCCGGCTTCGATGCCGCCCTGCCCACCGAACTCGGCGTAGAGCGAGATGGCGATGCGCGTCGAGTCGCCTCCCAACCCCTGAAGCTGACCGAGCAAGCCGCGGAAGCTCTCGGCCAACGCGTCGAGGAGCTCGTTCACGTCGCCGCCGCCGTTCGTTCCCGGAGTGTTGCCGCTGCCTTCACTGCCCGGCACAGGATCGGTCGCCAAGCGCAGGGGCGGTTGATCGCCCACGGCATTCGGGGGACCTTCGGGAGCGGGGGCCGGGCCCGGCTGGTCGAGGCCTTCGGGGCTGGCTCCCTCGACCTGGGTACCGCCTTCGGGAGCGGGCGGGACGGGCGGCTGGGCGCCGCCGTCGCGCACGGGTGCCGCGGCGAACTCAGCTGTGCGCGGGCCGGGGTTCACGGGCGGAGGAGTCGTGTCGACGTCGAAGGCGCTGCGCAGTCCGCCGATGGCAGCGTCGAAGGTGCTCTCCACGGCGGCGGCCAGGCCGTCCACGTCGAAGCCCCCCTCGCCCTCGGTGGCGCTCACGGCCGAGCGCACACCTTCGCGGAAGTTGCGGGACAGCTCGCGCAGTTCCCGGTCGAGCTCGGGGTTGTCCGCTCCGAAGGTCTGCGCAAGGTCACGGATCTCCTGGCGGACCAGCTCGTCGATGCGTCCGACGAGTCGCCGCGGACCCCCACGGCCGGTGTTCTGGCCCGAGCTCTCCTCGAGCCGAGCCAGGAGGCTCTCGATGCGCTCCTCGACCTGATCCAGCCGGCCGGATTGGGAACCGGCACCGGGGGCGGAGGGGCCTTCGGGGGCGTTGGAGGGGCGGGCCTGGAAGGTGGCTCGCCGCGGACCGCCGTGGGGACCTCCCGGGAGTCCGTGGGGGCGGGTGGGCTGCTGAGGTGAGTGGAAAAGGCGTGCTACGCTGGAGGGGTTGGATATCTGCACTGGAGTCCTACTCGCTTGCTCGGGGTTCTAGGATCTCCCGGGGGGCGAGGAGATCGAGCTTGAGATCGGACGAACTCGAAGGCGCTTGAGTCGCGGCCCCTGCTTTTCTCGTTTCCCAGAAACGGGAAGCGATCAGGCCGCGTTCGCGTCGTGGGAGGAGAGTTCCTGGGACCACCTCAGGGCGTCGAGGTAGATGTCCTGGATCTCGGACGCCGACAGCCCGAAGCACTCGACGTTGTCCCAGTCGCCGTGTTCGTAGGCGATGACGGAGCGTAGAACCTTGCCCATTGGGCCGGTTCGTTTGCGCAGGGCCGCTTCCTGCTCGGGCGTGAGGGGAAGCCGGCTCAGGAGGTCGTCCATGTCGAGGCCCAGGATCGCGTCCAGGGTCGAGAACAGACCGACGATGAAGAACCGGTTGGCATCCTGGGCTCGGACCGTGTTCCCGATCAGCTCGCACATGCGCGCCCGCAGCATGGCGATCGCGATCATCTCCTTCGGCGTGTCCTCGGTCGCTGCCAAGAGGAACAGCGACGTCAGGTTCTGCACGTTCTGGATGCCCAGGTAGATCAAGGCCTCCCGCACGGAGCTGATCTCGCGCGGCATGCCGTACAGGGCAGAGTTGATGTGCCTCAGGAGCCGGTAGCAGAGGCCCAGGTCCTGGCGCACGATCTCCTCGGCGTGGTTGAACGTGAAGCCCGGGCTGTGCAGCTCGTTGAGCAGCTGCATCAGGGTGAGCACCTGGGGCGAGATCGAGCGCGTTTCGACGATCGAGGGCTTCTCGAGGAAGAAGCCCTGGAAGAACTGGAAGCCCATGTCGCGGCAGGACTCGAACTGCTCGCGGGTCTCGACCTTCTCCGCCAGCAGGCGTGTGGCATAGGGACGGAGCCGTTCGACTCGCTGGTCGATGACCTCGTCCGTCTGTCCCAACACGTCGAGCTTGATCATGTCGGCCAGGGGGATGAGGGCCTCCCGTTCGGGAGCGAACTCGAAGTCGTCCAAGGCGATCTGAAAGCCCTTGTCCTTCAGGTGCTGCAGGCCTGCCAGGACCTCGGCGTCGCAGGGTACCGACTCCAGCACCTCGAGGGTGACCTCCCGCGGGCTGAAGGGCAGAGCATTCTCTCCCACGATGAAGCTGCGGGTCAGGTTCAGGAACGCGCGCCGTTGACCGACCAGGGTTTCCAGTCCGATCTCCGTGAACGCGTTCACGATCACCTGGGAGGTCGCCCGGTCTCCGGAGGACGGGTCGTCGAAGTCGATCGTGCCTCCACGGAAGAGGAGCTCGTATCCGTGGACGTCGAGCTTGCGATCGAAGATGGGCTGACGCCCTACGAGGATTTCCGACATGGATGGAGGATGAGCCCGGGCAGGTCTCCCCTAGATCGGCCGTGGGCGGGGCCCAATTGAGGGGTTCCCCTTAGTCTCTCTGGTGGGAATTCGGCCCGGGGATGCCGGCTGATGGCTTCAGCTCTTCCCCCCCGCCCAGGGAACGATGAAAGACCACCTGTCGCTTCTCCTCCAGGTAGCCCAGCCGGCGGTAGAAGCGGTGGGCCTCGGTGCGCTCCTGTCGGGAGCGTAGCCGAATCCGGGACAGGCCCTGCTGGCGCGTCCACTCTTCGGCCCGCAGGACGAGCTCCCGTCCCAGGCCCGAGCCCCGGTGGGAGGACGTGACGACCAGGGCGGCCAGGAGGGCCTCCGGTGCCCTCAGGGCGGAGCGGCGGATGTGGACGTGGACCCAGCCCACGAGGGGCCCTCCTGCATCCTGGGCCACGAACAGGCCGTGCTCCCCTCGGGGAAGGAGCTCTCCCAGGCGCGAGCGCATCTCGTCTTCGGTCACCGGGTAGCCCAGCTCGTCGGCGAGACGGCGAAGGTCCGGCGCATCCTCGAGGGTTGCCGCTCTCAGCTGCGGGACCATGGCTCCAGTGTAGACATCCGTCCCTGCCCTTGGAGCGATCTCGACCGCTCGGCCAACGCGCTCAGGGCAACTTCGTGGGGCCCCGAACGAACGCGGGCGGAGCACCTCGAGGTGCCCCGCCCGCGCGGTGCCCGCCAGGGACAGCTCAGGGAGCCTGGGTCCCGCTGCGGTTCTTGTGACCGCGGTACTGGGCTTGGATCAGGCTGTTCGAGCTGACGCTGATCGTCAGACCCGTTTGGCCCGCGGGCTGGGCGACCCCATCGACGATCCAGCTGTCGAAGAGGCGGCCATTGGCCCGGTCGGGCACGGACAGGGTGACCATGGTCCCCTCGAGGAAGTCGCGGCTGAAGGGCACGATGCCGTTGCCGAAGCCGTTGAGGTCGTTGGGCGTGACGTTGACGGTCACCGTGCCGTTGGCGGCCCGGGCCCGGATGTCGAGCGTGTAGAGGTTGCCGTAGACGGCCTCGACCGTGGCGTGGTCACCGACCACGTAGTTGAAGTTCTCCGATGCCCCCTGGGCGACGCCGTCGACGAACCAGTCCACGAAGTCCAGACCGCCCGAGGTGGACGGTGCCGACAGGTTCACGGTGGTTCCGTCGTTGTAGGTGCGCATGTAGGGCGTCGTTCCGCCCGAGTCCCCGAGGTTGTCGTTGGGGGTAGCGGAGATCACGATCGGGCTGCCGGAGGTCTGGAACGTGATGTCCCGGAAGGTGCCCACGGCGACGTTGTCGATGTACCAGTTGTCGTTGGTCGCGTTCACTTCCGTGCGGAAGCGCAAGCGGAATTCCTCGATCAGGCCATTCGCGGGAATCGGGATTTCACGGAAGACGAAGCTGGTCTCGTCCACGCCGTCGGAGGTGACCCGGTCGAGCTCGGTCCAGGAAGGAGCGCTGCTCAGGTAATCGACGATCAGCTCCTCGCCGGCTTCCACGCCGATGTGCTGGACGAAGTAGGAGACCGAAGCCGAGGAGGCGCCGCTGAGGTCGATGTAGCCCGTGCGGACGTCATCGTTCTCGTACAGGTCGGCGCTGGCGGCGTTGAGGTTCAGGGAGTTGGCG
>JAUIEE010000090.1 GCA_030428965.1 bacterium
GGTGTTGATGTCGCTTCTCGGAGGGCCCTTCTTCCTGCTGCTGCTCTACCGAGACCGGAGGGCGCTGACGACATGGTGACGCTCCTGGAGGCTCGCTCCGTCGAGCTCGTGTACGGCGGCGAACTGCGCGCCTTGGACGACGTGAGCTTCCGCCTCGCGGCGGGGGAGCTCGTGACCCTGCTCGGGCCCAACGGTTCGGGCAAGAGCAGCTTGCTCGGGGTCTTGGCGGGCAACCTCAGGGCGACCCGCGGGGAGGTGCGCCTGGGCGAGCGGAACCTGGCGGAACTCCCGCTGCGGGCAAGGGCGAGGGAGATTGCCTGGGTGCCCCAGGCCTTGGCCGGTCTGCCCGGCGCGCGCGTCAGGGACTTCGTCTCTTCCGGCCGCTACGCGCATCTCGGGTTCTGGCGGCGTCCCTGCGGCGCGGATCGAGCGGCCGTCGAACGGGCCATGGAATGGACCGAGGTGAGCGACCTGGCGCAGCGCCCGTGGGTCGAGCTGTCGGGGGGGCAACGGCAACGCGTCTTGATCGCACGGGCTCTCGCGCAAGAGGCCAAGGTGCTGCTGTTCGACGAGCCCACGGCCTCCTTGGACCCCCAGCATCAGATCCAGCTGTTCGACCTAATCCGTTCCCTGGTGGACGAGGGCTGCGGGGCCGTGGTCGTGACCCACGAGTTTCACCTTGCCAGCCGCTACGGCGACCGCTGCGTGCTGCTGGAGAACGGCCGTCAGCGGGGGGCGGGGACACCGTGGGAGGTCCTGAGGCAAGACGTCCTGGAGCCCGTGTTCGGGGAAAATCTGCTCTATCTTTCCACGGGAAACCCGCGCGGGAGGCCCCTGGTCGTGCCCTGGCCCGGGCGGGGCTGAAAAGTGAGCACGACTCTTCCCCGACCGCTATCATGCCCGGCCGATTTTTCCCGCGTCATGTCCTCCACATCCACCACGGTCACCTCCGAGCACTTCGCCTACCTGGCCCAGCGAACGCTGCGTGAGGACGCGTTCCTGTCGGAGCTGAAGGCCGCTGCGCAGGCGGCGGGGATTCCGGCCATTCAGATCGCGCCGGAGCAGGCGAGCTTCATGCAGATCCTGCTCAAGTCGGCGCGGGCCCGGGAGGTGCTCGAGGTCGGTACCCTGGCCGGCTACTCCGCCATCGCCATGGCCCGAGCCCTTCCCCATCGAGAGCAGGGGGGACGCCTGGTGACGGTCGAGTTCGAGGAGCGCCACGCGGACTTCGCCGAAGCCTGGATCGCTCGTTCCGACGTCGCCGACCGCGTGGAAGTACGCCGAGGCGCCGGTTCCGACGTGCTGCGTACCTTGCCGGAGCATTCGATGGACGCCGTCTTTCTCGATGCGGACAAGCGCGGCTACCCCGACTACCTGGAGCAGTCCCTGCGCATCGTGCGTCCAGGGGGCATGATCCTCGTGGACAACGCCTTCGCCTTCGGCGAGCTGTTCTCGGAAAGCCCGCGGGACAGGGAGGTGCAGGCCGTGCGCGAGTTCAACGAAATCATGTCCAAGACCACCGGCCTGCACGGCATCATCGTTCCGATCGGAGACGGCCTGTGGGTCTCGGTCGTCGAGGACGATCCCTCCTCCCAGGATTGAGCTTAGCCCATGTCCGTCTCGGTTTGCGTCGTCGGTTCGATTCGCATGGACTTCGTGGTCCATGCGTCCCGTTTCGTTCAGCCCGGAGAGATTCTCCATGCGGATGACTTCGTCATCCATCCCAGCGGCAAGGGAGCCAACCAGGCGGTCGCCGCCAGCCGCATGGGGGCCGACGTCACCCTGATTGGGTGCGTGGGCGACGACGAATGGGGTTCGGAGATGCGGGGTGTGCTGGCGTCCGCCGGTGTCGACCTGCACGCGGTTCGCACCTGTGAGAAGTGTCACACCGGTGTGGGCTTCATCACCGTCGTCCCGGGCGGCGCGAACTCGATCGTGTCGGTGCCCGGAGCCAACGCCCAGCTCAGCCCCGAGGACATCGAAGGCGCCAGTCGCTCCCTGGGCGAAGCCGACGTCCTCGTGTTGCAGAACGAGGTCTCGTTGGAGACGAACCTGCGGGCGATCGAGTACGTGGAGCGACCCAAGACCATGGTGCTCTACAACGCCTCGCCGGCGGGCGAGGTGCACTACGACCTGCTCAAGCTCGTGGACCTTCTGGTCGTGAACCAGGCCGAAGCGCGGCAGCTTGTGGGAGATGAGGAGGGCGACATCTCTCCGACCGGTTTGGCGCGCAGGCTCTCTAGCCTGGGGCCGGAGCGGGTGGTGGTCACCCTCGGCGGCCAGGGAGCCGTCCACTTCAACGGGGAGAAGATGCGCACCTTCGAAGCCCAATCGGTCGAGTGCCTCGACATCACGGCGGCGGGGGACGCGTTCGTCGGAGCCATGGCGGTGCTGCGCGGCAACGAGGCGCGCCTCGAGGAATCGGTGCGCTACGCCTGCGCAGCCGGCAGTCTGGCTTCCACCCGGCAAGGGGCCATTCCCTCGCTCCCGACCCAGGAAGAGGTCGAGACCTTCATGGGCGAGATGAAGTCGCCGGCTTGAACCGGGCGACGGGAGCGGTCAGGTCTCGTTGCGAGTTCGGTCCGGAGCCGGGCACAATCCGCGCACGGTGCGCATGGGCAAGAGACTGCGCAGGACCATCCCGGCTCGCACAGGCTCCCCGACCAGGTGCGCCACGCTGCCCTTGCCCAGGCGGACTCCCTCTGCCCACCTGTCCCCGTCGGAAATCAGCTGGCCGAGCAGCTCGCTCATCCAGGGTTCGTGACCGACCAAGGCCACGCTTTCGCCTGAGAGCCTCTCGAGCAGGGCCCTCGAGGGGGGAGCCGCCAGCAGGTCGGTCTCGCGAGGGGCTTGCGCGGCGAGAGGAGCGAGCATCTGGGCGGTTTGAGCGGCCCGCAACCAGGGACTGGTCCAGATCTGATCGAGGCGCACTCCGAGCTGGCGCAGGGCGTGGCAGACGTCCTCGAAGCGGCGCCGGCCCCGTGGACTGAGGGCCCGACCCCGGTCTCCGGTGGGGCTGTCCGGCAGGGCGGGAGCGTGGCGAATCAGGTAGAGGTCCATGGGGGGTAATTCCGGGCGCTTGGGCTGTTTCCCGGGCCCTGGAAGGGGGTCTTTGCGGAACCCTTAAGATATCGCAAGGGTCAACGGCTATGTTGACGATGGAGCGCTAGCTGGCCATGGGGAAACAACAGAAAGAGACGGACCTCGACGACCCGGCCCTGTTCTTCAATCGGGAGCTCAGCCTGTTGGAGTTCGACCGCCGCGTCCTGGAGCAGGCCAAGGACCGCGAGGTCCCGCTGCTCGAGCGGCTGCGCTTCCTGACCATCACGAGCTCGAACCTGGACGAGTTCTTCGAGATCCGCGTCGCCGGTCTCAAGGAGCAGGCGGATTTTGGTCTGCAGCAGGTGGGGCCGGATGGTCTTTCTCCCTCCGAGCAGCTGCGCCGTATCAGCGAGTCGGCCCATGAACTGGTGGCCGAGCAGTACCGCGTCCTGAACGAGGACCTGCTGCCGGAACTCGAGAACGAGGGGATTCGTCTCCTGCGGCGCAACGAATGGGGTCAGCGCCAGCGCCGCTGGCTGAAGCGCTTCTTCAGTGCCGAGGTGTTGCCAGTCTTGACCCCCCTGGGCCTCGACCCGGCGCACCCGTTTCCGCGCGTCCTCAACAAGGGCCTGTCCTTCGTGATCTCCGTCGACGGCAAGGACGCTTTCGGGCGCGCGAGCGGCACGGCGGTGCTGCAGGTTCCCCGCAGCTTGCCGCGCCTGATTCGGTTGCCCAGCGAGGTGGCCCAGAACGAGTACGCCTTCGTGCTCCTGTCCTCGATCATCCATGCCCACGTCGAGGAACTCTTCCCGGGGATGGAAGTCAGCGGCTGTCACCAGTTCCGCGTCACGCGCAACAGCGACCTGTGGGTGGACGAGGAGGAGGTGGAAGACTTGCTCCAGGCCCTCAAGGGGGAGCTCCTCAGTCGCAAGTACGGAGCCGCGGTGCGACTGGAAGTGGCCGATACCTGCGACGACGCGGCGGCGTCCGAGATGCTCAAGCGCCTGGACCTGGATGCCGGGGACCTGTACCGCGTGCGCGGGCCCGTCAACCTGCACCGCATGGCCGCGGTCTACGAGCTCGTGGACCGTCCGGACCTGAAGTACCCTTCTTTCGTGCCCCACATCCGGCGCCGCATCAAGCACGGTGCGGACCTGTTCGAGGTGATCCGCAAGGGGGACGTGCTCTTGCACCATCCCTACGAGTCCTTCGCCCCGGTGACCGAGCTCCTGCAGCAGGCCGCGGCGGATCCCAACGTCCTCGCCATCAAGCAGACCGTCTACCGCACCGACGGAAACTCTCCCCTGGTCGAGGCACTGATCGAGGCGGCCCGCGCGGGCAAGGAAGTCACGGCCGTGGTGGAGCTGCGGGCCCGCTTCGATGAGGCGCGCAACATCGACCTGGCGACGCGCCTGCAGGATGCGGGTGCCAACGTCGTGTACGGCGTGGTCGGGTACAAGACCCACGCCAAGATGCTCTTGATCGTGCGGCGGGAGGGGCGCCGCCTACGTCGCTACGTCCACCTGGGAACCGGCAACTACCATCCGGGCACCGCCAGGGCGTACACCGACTTCGGCCTGATGAGCGCCTCCCAGAGCCTGGGCAACGACGTGCACAAGATGTTTCAGCAGTTGACCGGGCTGGGCAAGATCACCCGCCTCAAGAGCCTCCTGCACTCGCCCTTCACCTTGCACCGCACCCTGATCAAGTGCATCGACACCGAAGCGGCCGAAGCCCGGGCCGGCCGGCCTGCCCGCATCATCGCCAAGATGAACTCGCTGACCGAGCCCGAGCTGATCAAGTCCCTCTACCGGGCTTCCCAGGCCGGGGTGGAGGTCGATCTGATCCTGCGCGGCATCTGCCGGCTGCGTCCAGGCGTCCCCGGCGTTTCGGAGAACATCCGGGTGCGTTCGATCATCGGGCGCTTCCTGGAGCACTCGCGGGTCTTCTCCTTCCACGCCAAGGGCAAGAACAAGGTGTACCTTTCGAGCGCGGACTGGATGGAGCGCAACCTGTTCCGCCGGGTGGAGACCGTGGTCCCGATCGAGGACGCGCGCCTGAAGGCTCGCATCATCGAGGAGGCCCTGCAGGTCTCCCTGGATGACAACCGGGCCTGGATCCTTCGCTCGGATGGGACCTACCAGCGTTCGCGCTCCAAGAGCCGGGCGCGCAAGGCTCAGAAGATCTTGCTCGAGCGCTACTGCGGCCCCTCAGCGAGCGGAGAGCTTGAGGCCAGCGCCGCGCAGGAGGGCGGCTTCTTCCTCCAGGTCGGCGCGGGTGAGCGGATGGTCCACAAGCCATCCCTCGGGAAAAAGAAACTGGAGGCGAGACCCGTCGACGACAAGCCGAAACGACGGAAGCGATCCCGAGCTTCGGGCGCGGTTGAGTCGGACGGCAAGGCGCAGAAGGACGCAAAGTCGGAAGATGGGGACTCGCTCGGCGGCGGGGACGACGAGAAGAAACTCGCTGGATAGCTTGCGCCGGTGGCCGCGCACCAGGGCGGCCAGCTTGCGCTTCTCCTGCTGGGAGAAGCCCGGCAGGTTGGAGTTCGACAGGATGTAGGCCCCGTGCTTGTGGTGACCCGAGTAGGCGACGGCAAGGCCGATCTCGTGCAGGCGAGCCGCCCAGGCCAACAGGCGCCCCCCCTCCTCGCGATCGAGCTCCCAGCTCTCGGCGACCTGTTCCAGGGCGCCCAGGGCCGTGTCCTCGACGCGGCGCGCCTGTTCGGGGTCCAGATGGTAACGCTCGCTCAGGGCCCGGATCGTGCGGTCGCGCACGTCCTCCTTGCGGATGCGACCGATGAGATCGTAGAGCAGACCCTCGCGCAGGGCCGCGCGGGTCGGTCGCATCTCTTCGATCTCGAGACTCTCGAAGACCGCGCGCAGGATGGCGACGCCGCCGGGGAAGACCGGTGAACGTTCCTTGCTGAGCCCCGGCAGGTCGAATCCCTCCACTTCTCCGGCGGCGATCATCTGCTTGCGCAGCTTCTTGAGCCCCTTCAGGGTGACCGTTCCGGTGCCTTCTCCCATCGCCTGAAGGATCGCGGCCGTCGCACGAATGGTGCCCGACGAACCCACGCAATCGCTCCAGCCGGAGGCCAGGAAGCGCTCCCGCAGGGTCTCGAGTTCGAGGTGGGCGGCGATCTCCGCCTTCTGAAAACCCTTGCGCGTGGTGCGTCCCTCGGGGAAGAAGCGCTGGCTGAAGGAGACGCAGCCCATCCCGAGGCTCTCGGTGAAGATCGAGCTGAATCCTTCGCCGAGGATGCACTCGGTGCTTCCACCGCCGATATCGATCACCAGCCGGCGGCCCGTGGCGGAACCCATGTGATGGGCGACGCCCAGGTACACCAGGCGCGCTTCCTCGGGGCCCGGAAGGACCTCGATCGGGATCCCCAGGGCCCGGCTGGCCTGGTCGAGGAAGTCCTGGGGTTCCTTGGCGTGTCGCAGGGTGGCCGTTCCGACGGCCCGCACGCGCCACAGGGGGACGTCGCTCAGGCGCTGGGCGAAGCGCTCCAGGCTCGCCAGGGCCCGCTCGATCGCCTTGGGGGACAGCTTGCCCTTCTCGAGGCCACCTCCCAGGCGCACGGGATCCCGCAGGCGATCGAGGATGGACAGCTCCTCGCCGAGGAGGCGTCCGATGATCATGTGAAAGCTGTTGGATCCGAGGTCGACCGCGGCGATGGATCCGTTCTGGGGGGAGGGGCTCACCGCGTCAATGTTGCCCGAGATGCGCCGGTGGATCGAGCCCCCAGCTGCCTCTGTTCGGCACGGCTCCGGGGCAGGCCCCGCGAGAGGCGCGGGTAGCCGCGGGGCCCCACGGGGATATCTGTGCCTCGATGGCGTACACTTGGGCCATGGCGCGAACGGCAAAAGGCAACGGATCTCCCTCGGCCAGCGATGGCCCGGGCTTCGACGAGTGCCTCGGGGATCTCGAGGGCATCGTGGACAGGCTGGAGCGGGGCGACCTGCAGCTCGAGGAGGCCATCGAGCACTACCAGCGGGGCATCGGCTTGCTCAAGCGCTGCCACCAGACCCTGGAGGGGTACCGGGCCCAGGTCGAAGAGCTCACGAAGGACGCGGAGGAAGTGCTGCGTCCCTTCGAGGACGATCCGGACGGCGCCCTGGGGGAATGAGCGTGGTCGAGGAGGGCGTTCGCGCCTGGCTGGAGGACCAGCGCAGCTGGGCCGAAGAAGAGCTCGAGCGACACATGCCGGCGGAAACGGCCCACCCCGAACTTCTGCATCGGGCCATGGCCTACGCGGTGTTCGGTGGCGGCAAGCGCCTGCGCCCTGCCCTCGTGCGGCTCTTGTGTCGCGAATGTGGAGGGAGCGACGAGCAGGCCTCGAGGCCCGCCGTGGCCATCGAGCTGGTGCACACCTACAGCCTGGTGCACGACGATCTGCCCAGCATGGACGACGACGAGCTGCGCCGCGGTCGTCCGACCTGCCACGTCGCCTTCGACGAGGCGACCGCGATCTTGACCGGCGACGCGCTCTTGACCCTGGCCTTCGAAGTGCTGGGGGCAGCTCCGGCCCAGGCCGGCGAACTGTGTGGGATCCTGGCACGCGCCGCCGGATCGGGCGGCATGGTGGGGGGGCAGGTCATCGACCTGAACCTCGACGAGGCCCAGCTGCACCCCGAGCGACGGCTGGCGACGATTTCCGACCTGCACTTTCGCAAGACCGCGCTGCTCTTCGGGGCTGCGGCCGAGCTGGGGGCCGCTGCGGCCGGAGCCAGCCGGGAGCGGCGGCGGGCGGCGGGGGACTACGGTCGGGCCCTGGGTCTTTGCTTCCAGGCCACCGACGACGTGCTCGACGTGACCGGTGGGGCGGCCACCCTGGGAAAGACGCCCGGCAAGGACGCCGCCCTCGAGCGCCCCACCCTGGTGGCGGCCCTCGGGGTGGAAGGTGCTCGCGCCAAGGCCCGTGAGCTGGCCGAGCGTGCCCTGACGGCCAGCAGGGAGCTCGGTTGGTCCAGCGACCACCGCGGACCCCAGCTGGTGGAGTTCGTTCTCGAGCGCACCCACTAGGCCGAATAGGTTCCCCCTATGGCCCTGGACGCCGGCTCGAACTAGGCTTAAAGGGGCCCCAGGCCAGGAGCCTCCCTGTGCAAGATCCAGAGCTCTCTTCCGCTTTGTCCCCTTTCCTGGAACGGATCGAGTCCCCCGAGGACCTCAAGACGCTCGAGCGTGCCGACCTGGCCGCCCTGTGCGGCGAGATCCGCGCGTTCCTCCTGGACACGGTGCAGAAGACCGGGGGACACCTCGGGAGCAACCTGGGGATCGTCGAGATCTCCGTGGCCCTGCACTACGTGTTCAACTTTGCCCGGGACCGCGTCATCTGGGACGTGAGCCACCAGGCCTACGTGCACAAGATCCTCACCGGGCGCCGCGATCGTTTCTCGACCCTCCGTCAGACGGACGGCCTGTGTGGCTTCACCCACCCGGAGGAGTCCAACTACGACCTCTTCCACACCGGCCACGCCGGCACCAGCATCGGACTGGGCCTGGGGCTGGCCATGGCGACGGCCCACGAGCCCGAGCGCCCCCACGTGGTCAGCGTCATCGGCGACGCGAGCCTCGGCGCGGGGGTGGCCTTCGAGGCCCTCAACCACGCGGGCGCCAGCGGGGAGCGCATGCTCGTGGTGCTCAACGACAACGAGTGGTCCATTTCGAAGTCGGTCGGTGCCCTGGCCCGCTACTTGACCCGCATCCGCTCCGCCCGGGTCGTGCAGCGCGCCCAGCAGGAGATCCACGGGCTCCTGCAGTCCATCCCGCTGATCGGGGACAAGGTCGAGGAGACCCTGGAGCAGGTGCGTGAGGTGCTGCGGCACTCCATCGTCCAGGGCCACGTCTTCGAGGAGCTGGGGGTGACCTACGTCGGGCCGGTCAACGGGCACGACGTGGATTATCTGGTCGAGAGCCTTCAACGGGTGCGCAAGCTCGACGGGGTCGTGCTGCTGCACTGCCTGACCGAGAAGGGCAAGGGGCACCCCAACGCCCCGACTCACCCCGAGCGCGTGCACGCCGCCAAGCCCAAGAAGAAGGCCGCCACGCCCACCGAGAAGATCGAGGTGCGCGAACCTGCGCCCCAGTCGGGCCCGGCCTACACCCAGGCCTTCGGCGACGCGCTCCTGGCGATCGCCGAACGCGACGTGCGCATCCACGCCATCACGGCCGGCATGCCCTCGGGCACCGGCTTGACGACCTTCGCCGAGCGCTTCCCGAACCGCTTCCACGACGTGGGGATCTGCGAGCAGCACGGCGTGGCCCTGGCCGCCGGCATGGCGAAGGGAGGACTGCGTCCCGTCGTCGCCATCTACTCGACCTTCCTGCAGCGCGGCTACGACCAGGTCTTCCAGGAGGTCGCTCTCCAGGGCCTGCCCGTGGTCTTCTGCATGGACCGGGCCGGCTTCGTGGGGCAGGACGGGCCGACCCACAACGGCGTGTTCGACATCGCCTATCTGCGCACCCTGCCGAACTTCGTCCTGGCCCAGCCCAGGGACGCCACGGACATGGGACGCCTTCTGGAAGTGGCCTGCCGGCACGAGGGCGGGCCCTTCGGACTGCGCTACCCCCGCGGGTCGGCTCCGGGCCGAGAGGTCCTGCCGGCCGACGAGCGACGGCGCATGGTGCCGGGCAAGGCCGAAGTCCTGGCCGAGGGCGAGAAGGTCGTCCTGTGGGCCCTGGGCGATCTGGTCCGGACGGCCCTGGAGGTCGCAGAGCGGCTACGCTCCCGGGGCATTCAGATCGGGGTCGTGGACGCCCGTTTCGCCAAGCCCCTGGACGAGGAGCTCCTGGCCAAGCAGCTGCGCGAAGCGACCACCCTGATCACCCTGGAGGAGCACCAGAGGGCCGGCGGGTTCGGCGGCGCCTTGCTCGAGTGCGCCAGCCGTCTGCCCGACGTGCGCGCCCGGATTCGCACCCTCGGGATCCCCGATCGCTTCGAGGAGCACCGCTCGACCCGGGAGGAGCAGCTGGTGGCTGCCGGCCTGTGCGCCGATTCCGTCGAACGCGCGGTCCTGGCCGCCCTGCGTGTGAACCTTGTCCGCTAGGGTCGGGCAAGACGAGATCCGCTCGGTCCTGCTCCTGGCCAACATGGCCAAGGAGGGTGTGGCCGAGCTCGTGCCCGAGATCGAGGCCTGGCTCGAGGAGCGCTGCCGGAAGGTGACCACGGTCACGGACGTGGCGGAGTTCCTGCAGGACCCTGCGCAAGTCGACCAAGGCCTCGACCTGGTCGTGGTCCTGGGCGGAGACGGAACCCTGCTGGGGGCCGTGCGCGCCTTCGCGGACGATCCTGTACCCATGGTCGGGATCAACTTCGGTCGCATCGGCTTCCTGGCCTCGACCCCGGTCAGCCAGTGGAAGGGGACCCTCGAGGCCGTCTTCGCCGGCCAGAATCCTTCCCTGCTGGAGCGGCGCATGCGCCTGGAGGCGGAGTGGGAAAGAAAAGGGAAGACGCAGCGGGCCATCGCCCTGAACGAGGTGGTCCTGCAGCGCAGCTCGCACCAGGGCATGCTGACGGTCTCCCTGTTCGTGGGGGAGGACTGGGTCACCGACTACCGGGCGGACGGGCTCATCCTGGCGACGCCCAGCGGATCGACCGGGTATTCGCTCTCGGCCGGCGGGCCGATCCTGGCCCCTTTCCTCTCGGCGCTGGTGGTCTCGCCCATCTGCTCCCAGGGGCTCTCCAACCGCCCGATCGTGCTGCACCCCGATCGCGAGGTCGCGCTGCAGGTGATCGATTCGAAGGGGGTCACGACCCTGGCCGTGGACGGACACGAGTACCACGCCATCGCCCAGGGGGCGCGCATCCTCGTACGCCGTCATCCCGAACCCTATCCGCTCTACGCCATGCCCGGCCTGGACCCCTACCGCCGCCTGCGCAGCCGTCTGGGCTGGAGCGGCAGCCCGAGTCCGTCGAGCGATACCTAGGCGTTCAGCCGTTCGAGTCGGCCACGCGGCCGTCCTCGATCGTCACGATGCGCTGGCAGCGCTGGGCGATGCGCTCGTCGTGGGTGACGAGGATCATCGAGAGGTTGCGGCGCTTCTGCTCCTCGAACAGGAGCTCGAGCACCTTCTCCCCCGTGGCCCGATCGAGGTTGCCGGTCGGTTCGTCCGCCAGGAGGATCTCGGGGTCGTGGAACAGGGCGCGCGCCATGGCGACCCGCTGGCGCTCGCCGCCCGAGAGCTGCGGGGGCTTGTGCTCGAGGCGTTCGGACATGCCGAAGCGCGCGAGCATGGCCCGGGTGCGCTCGAGGTAGCGCGACTTGTTGCGCCGGTAGGCCAGGGGAGAGTCGGAGATCATGCCTGGCAGGAGGGCGTTCTCCAGGGCCGTGAGCTCGGGCAGCAGGTGGTAGAACTGGAACACGAAGCCGATCTCCTTGTTGCGCAGGAGAGCGCGCTTGGAGACCGTCATCTGCCAGGGGTCGCGGCCGTCGATCTCCATGCTGCCCTCGCTGGGCCGGTCCAGGAGGCCCAGGATGTGCAGCAGGGTCGACTTGCCGGCGCCCGAGGCCCCGACGAGGGCCACCAGCTCTCCGCGCCGGAGCTCGAGGTCGATGCCGTGCAGGATGTCCAGGCGCCGCTCGCCCATGGGGAAGGAGCGCTTGACGCCCCGGGCGACCAGGGTGGCGTCCTGGGACGAGACGGGGGCTCGGGGAGGAGGCAAGGTGGGGGAGCTCATTCGTAGCGCAGCGCCTCCAGGGGATCCAGGCGCGCGGCGCGCCAGGCGGGGATGGCGGCGAAGAGGAGGGCGCAGACGAAGGCCCCGAACACGATGACGCCCACGGCCATGGGCTGCACGATGCTGGGGATGTGATCGAACAGGTAGACGTCGCGGTTGAAGATCTGAACGCCGAAGGTCTTGGAGAGCCAGCGCTCGATCGAGTCGATGCGGATGGCGCCCCAGGTGCCGAGCACGGCGCCGAAGAAGCCGCCGATCAGGGCGTCCCACAGGGCGATCATCAGGAACACGTCCAGGATGCCCTTGGGGGTCCCCCCCAGGGCGCACAGGATGCCGATGTCGCGCCGCTTCTCGGTCACCATCATGGAGAGGATGGCGAAGATCGTGAAGCCCGCCACGACCAGCACCAGGCTGAGCATGATCGCCATCAGGACGCGCTCGTTCTCGATGGCCCCCAGCAGGTTCCCGCGGAACTCTTCCCAGGTGCGCACCTCCTGGCGCGCGTAGGGACCTCCCTGGATCACGCCGGCCGCGGCCAGGCTCTCGCGCAGCTCGTCGCGGATGCGATTGCCGTCGCGCTTGAAATCCTCGACCCGCACCAGGACCTGGGTGAAGCGGCGCGTGTCCCGCAGGAAGTCGATCAGCTCGGTGCGCTCGAGGTAGATGCGGCTGAGGTCGGTTTCGTTCTCACCCGAGCGCGACGTGCCCGCGACGACGAACTTGCGGTTGTTGACCTTCCACTCGCCGTTGTCGGGATCGGGGACGGCCGTGGCGATCTGGATCACGTCGCCGCGCCGGAGTCCGAGGTTACGGAAGAGCTGCTGTCCGATGATCGCTCCCGCCTTCGGGCGTCCCAGGGGCTCGTAGTCGGCCGGCGGCAGGAACGGCAAGAGCGGGATCTTGACCGGGGCACTGCTGCTGAAGAAGGCGTCTTCGTCCTCGGGCGCGCTGCGGGTCAGGGCGGCCAGGAAGTCCGTCGAGCTGAACTCGTCCTGGATCTCGCTCGGGGGCAGCAGGGGGCCCCAGGGCAAGAGCGCCGTCCGAAGAAGGGGCTGGGTCAGCCTCTCGAAGCCACGCACGTCCACGCCCACCAGCTGGACGGCCAGGAGCTCTTTGTGCGTGGAGCTCGAGAGGATGCGCTCGTACTGCTCCTGGTTCTTGCCGCTCTGGGTGATGATGCCGCCCCACTGCAGCTCGGCGGCGGCTCCGACGACACCGGGCTGGGCGCGCACGGCCGCGAGCAGGTCGAAGGGATCGGGCGGCAGCTCTTCCTGGGTGAGCTCGTGCCGGAACACGGGCTCGATCAGGATGTCCGACAGGCTGCCGCGCACGGTCTTGCGGCTCTCCTCCAGGAAGCCCGTCATGATCGAGAGGATCAGGATCAGGGCGGCGACCGCCACGAAGATCCCGACCATGCCGATCAGGTTCGTGCGGCGCGCGAGGAAGTAGCGCCAGCTCAGGAAGTAGCGGTACACGGTAGGGCGAGCGTCACGAGCGCTCGGACGTCTCCCCTTCGGCGGGAGCTTCGTCTCCGTCGAGGGGGGGAGCCGTGTTCTGGGGGCGCATCGTGGGGAAGAGCAGTACGTCCCGGATCGAGTCCTGGTTGGTGAGAACCATGATCATTCGGTCGAGTCCGATGCCCAGGCCTCCGCTCGGGGGCAGTCCCACTTCCAGCGCCTGAACGTAGTCCAGGTCCACCTGGCCGGGAGCCTCGGGGTCCTGGCTGGCGACCTGCTCCTCGAAGCGGCGCTCCTGATCGATGGGGTCGTTCAGCTCGGTGAAGGCGTTGGCCAGCTCCATGCCCGCAAGGAAGAGCTCGAAGCGTTCCGCGTACTTCGGGTTCTCGGGATCCGCCTTGGTAAGCGGGCAGATCTCGGTCGGGTAGTGGGTGACGAAGACCGGTCCCGGGAGACCTTCCTCGACCGTGGCCTCGAACACCTCGCCGGCGACCTTCCACGCTCCCCAGCCGGCCTCGACGTGGATGCCGAGCTCCCGGGCCCGGGCCCGGACCGCCGCCTCGTCCTCGATCTCGCAGCCGTTGGCCTCCCGGAAGAGGTCTTCGTAGCGCGCGCGCTGGAAGGGTGCCTTCAGGTCGTAGCGCTTTCCCCGGAACTCGATCTCGGTCGTGCCGTGCAGGCTCAGGGCGGCGCGTTCGAAGAGCTGCTCGGTGATCGCCATCATGTCCCGGAAGTCCGCCTGGGCCTGGTACAGCTCCAGCATCGTGAACTCGGGGTTGTGGCGCGTGGAGATGCCCTCGTTGCGGAAGACGCGCGCGATCTCGAACACCCTCTCCAGACCGCCCACGATCAGGCGCTTGAGGTAGAGCTCGGGCGCGATGCGCAGGTAGAGGTCGGTGTCCAGGGCGTTGTGGTGGGTCACGAACGGACGGGCCGTCGCTCCTCCTGCGATCGGGTGGAGGATCGGCGTCTCGACCTCGAGGAAGCCCTGCTCCTCGAGCTGGCGGCGAATGCCGGCCAGGACGCGGCTGCGGGCGACGAACACGTCCTTGACCCCCTCGGAGGCCC
>JAUIEE010000091.1 GCA_030428965.1 bacterium
ACGCATCGACCTGTGACCCGACTGCGCGGCGAGAGCGGTGGCAACGTCCGTCCATCCAACCTCAGTTCGGAGGAACCCGTGAAGATTCGCTTCCTGCTCTTCTTGATCCCGTTCCTGACCCCGGGAGTGGCCCGTGCCCAGGAAAGTCTTCTCCGGGAGCGACCCCAGCGCGTCCGGGTGGACACGGTGAAGACCGACATTCCCATCGTCGCGGGTCGAGCCATCGGCGGGATCTCGGTAGATCGGAGCGGAAGGATCTACAGCGCCAACTTCGGCAAGAGGGTCTACCGGGTCGACGCGAACGGCAGCGTGACGCTCCTCACGAACAAGTTCGTGCGCGCCTCCGGCAACACGATCGACGACCATGGCGAGCTGTTGCAGTCGGAGTACGAGCGCAACGAGCTGTACCGCGTTCACGAGGACGGTTCGCGTACCCTCGTCACCGACACCGGGCTCCAGGGCCCGGTGGGCGTCGTGATGCACCAGGGCGAGATCTTCGTGCTGAACTACCTGGGAGACACGATCTCGCACATCGCCCGGGACGGGGTCACGTCGCTGTTCTCCACGGATCCGCTCCTGAACGGTCCCAACGGCATCGCCTTCGACGACGCCGGCGACCTCTACGTGGTCAACCTCAAGGACAACCTCGTGCTCCGGATCGACGGCGAGGGCTGTGCGCGGGCCGTTGCCGCCCTCGGACAGCGACGCGCCTTCAACAACGCCCACCTCGTTGCCATGGGGGGCCGACTCTACGTCTCGAAGATCTTCGAGCACCGGATCTACCGCCTCACGCCGGACGGAGACGTCGATCTCCTGATCGGCTCCGGGGCCCCGGGGGTTCAGGACGGCTTCGCCCCCGGCCAGGCGCGCCTCTACCACCCCAACGGCATGGCCAAGGGCCCCGACGGAAGGATCTACACGAACAACTACATCGGCCCCATGGGCTCGCCCACAGCCCCCATGAGGATCCGGACCCTCGAGCCCTGGTGAGGTCCGGGGCGGGACGGAAGCCGGCGCGCCCCTACTTCCCCCCTACCCAGCGCACGTTCACGATGCGGGCAAGGAGCGAGGCCCGGTCCAGGGCGGAGGTCAGCCCGCGAATGCGCTCGAGGGCGAGCTCGGCGAGCTCCGCCTGGAAACCTTCCTCGCGCGCGGGAACGCGCCGCATGACGACGGCCCCGAGCGCCTCACTCAGGGTCTCGGGATCGGTCTGGCGGTCCAGGAGAACCGCCAGCGAGCTCGCGTTCCCCGTCCAGTCGAGGTAGGAGGCGCAACGGACGACCATCTTCCGCCGCTCTTCCCCGTCGAGCCTGGCCTCGATCGCGGCCAGGCTCTCGCCCCGCCCTCCCAGAGCCGCCACGCCTCCGAGCTGACTCAGGTCCGATGGACTCGTGGTTTCGTCGAGCCCCTCGAGCATGTCGTCGACGAGCTCCGCCACGGGCTCCTCGATCCCCTGGGCCGCGAGCACGTAGACGACCTGGCTACGGGTGAACAACCCACGACCGGCGATCTCGTTGGCCCCCCGGAGCTCCTCCGAGGCCTCCTCCGCCTTGCCGCCGCGATACAGGGCGGCGGCCACCTTGGCGCGGGCGTAGGCGCGCCAGAAGACGTTGCGAAGTGCGTCCACCCACGGACGCGCCGCTTCGATCTCGCCGCGCCCGAGGTGCCAGTCCACGAAGTGCAGGCGGATCGTATCGACGTCCCCGGGCGGCTCGTCCTTCTTCATGACCTCGTCGAAGATGCGAGCGGCCTCGGTCAGGTCGTCGTGGCGCAGCCTCTCCTCGACCAGAGCCTCGACCGCGGACCTGAAGGCGTACTCCTCCCCCGGGTACACGCGCCGCCCCACGACGGCGTTCGTCCAGCTCCGGGCCAGATCGGGCTCTCCGGCGGCCCGCCAGCCGATGGACGCCCAGGCGTCGCCCCGTGGATCCCAGCCGTGGTAGTGCATGGCCCCGAGCAGCCCGACAGCCGAGCGGATCGCGGCCTGCTCCTCGCGCTGGACGGCGTTCCTGACGATTCCGAGCGCCGCGGACGCGGCCACCTTCCGATCCTTCACCTTGGCCAGCCAGGAGAGGGTCTCCCCCTCGGTGTGCAGCCGCGCCTGGAGCGGAGCCAGCAGGGGGAGGAATTCGTCGTCGCCGCTGCGCTGCACGTCGGCCTCGACGCCCTTCCAGATCTCGAGGGCGCGCTCCTTGCGCCCGGTGGACTCGAGCGCGGTGGCGACCGCCAGGCGGACGAAGACGTCCTCGGGCCCGGGCTCGCCTTCCTCCAGAGCGCGCAGGGCCTCGTCGGCGAGGCTTGCGGCAGTGGGAAGGTCTCCGAGGAAGGCTCTCGGGGTCGAAGGGAAGGCGAACAGGGCCAGCAGGATCGGCGGAAGGACAGCGAGCATCGGGCGCTCCGTTGGGGGTGCGGGTGAAGCGCGATTCTAACCCTCGACCTCGCGGCGCCCTCGAGGCACGGCAGGCTCCTTCGAAGGATGGCACCCACACGTCTCCTCTGCCCCCATGACCTTCTCGGGTGGCGCGGATACCCTGCCGGGATGCAACAGCCCTCCAGAACCCTCTGCGTCCTGGCGTTGGTAGGCCTCCCCGCCTGCACATCCACGGCTCCCTCGCCCCCGCTCGGGTCGAAGCTCGCATGGGACACCGCCCTCGCCGACCTCGTCCACGCGATCGGCGAACGAGCCGTGCGGGAGGAGGGCATCGTGGGCCTGTCCATCGGCGTCGCGATCGAGGGTCAGATCGTATTCGCCGAGGGCTTCGGTCATGCGAACGCGTCGCGGTCGGTGCCCGCCACGCGCGACACGATGTACGACATCGCCTCCGTCGGAAAGCACTTCACCGCCGCTGCGATCCTGCGCCTGGTCGAGGACGGGCGGCTCGCCCTCGACGACCGGGCCCGCGATCTCATCGGCGAGCTGCCGGACCACTTTCCGAACGCCACGGTCGAACAGCTGTTGCGGCACACGTCGGGGTTCGTCTCGGGAGACCTCGACGAAGGCGACCCGCCGCCGGAGTACCGGCGCAAGCGCTACGGTCTCGAGCTCCTGACCGACCTCGAGCTGCAGAGCGGAGAGGCTCGCTACGAACCCGGAGAGACCTGGGTGTACAGCAACGCCGGCTACCTCGTGGCCGGCTTGATCGTCGAGGTCGCCTCCGGGCGCCGCTACGACGACTTCGTGCGCGAGGAACTGCTCCGGCCGAACGGCCTCGACGAGATGACCGTGTGCGAGTACGGGCAGGGCGAGCGAATGTCCGAACGCCTGCGTCGCTCCGACGCGGGCGAGGTCGAGCCAGTCCCCTTCATCGACTTGACGGCCTACAGCGGACAGGGATCCATCTGCAGCAGCGTCGTCGACCTCCTGCGGTGGTCGCACGCCTTGAACTCGGGGCAGGTCGTGTCCCCCGCTTCCCTCGCGCGGATGCGCAGCCCGAGCATCGTGACCGGAACCCACCAGAGCGCCGAGATCCCGTACGGCTACGGACAGCGGCTCGGGCACGTCGGCCCCCATGCGAAGGCCGGACACACGGGGACCTTCGACGGCGGCTCCGCCGTCCTCGAAACCTATCCAGGGGCCGGGCTCGAGATCGCCGTCCTCGCGAACACACGCGGAGGGGACACGCCCCACGCGAGGCACCTGGAGCTCGAGATCGCGAAGGCGGTGCTCGCTTTCGTCGAGACACCGGTCGCCTCGCAGAAGAAGCCCCTGTCCCACGAGCAGCGTCGCCAGATCGAGGGCACCTACGCGGCCGAGTGGCCCCTGATCGCCTCGACCGAGGGCGACACGCTCCTCGTCCACCGCGGGGAGGAGCTCGTCGAAAGCCTCACCCACATCGGCGACCTGCGCTTCCGCCGCGACGACCGGCCGGACGTCCTGGAGTGGTTCCTGCCCGACGGCGACCGGGCCGGCTGGTGGCTCTACGACGAGCGCGGCACCTACCTCGAGGTGCTACGGCGCGTCGAGTAGTAAGGGTGAGGCAGGATTCGAGATGGAGCCCCGGACCGGCCTACGGTCCGTCGATCCAGGGCAGGGCGCCGTCGAGACGCGACTCCTGGATCTGCCCCACCTGCGTCGACGGGAACCTGCGGTGGCTGCACCGCTCACGCGACGCAGATCTCGCACCGGACGGTTGAGATCGCATGAGGCCGCGACACCCCGCGGAGTTCACCCCAAGACCACCAGCCCCCTCGTCCTCCATGCGAAGCCCGCCGAGCGCGACCGGGTGGTCGAGCGCTCGTCGGCGTGGACCTCGCTGCCGGGGTGGATCTCCGCAAGTGCATCGCCTGCGACCTTCTCCCCATCGAGGAGCTTTGGCCTAGCGCCTCCTGGGGGAGACAGGAGCAGGTAGGATGGTGCCCATGACGACGTCGCCCGACGACACACCCCCGACGAGCGGTGTTGAAGCGCACGGCGCCGAGGAAGTCTACATCGACTGGTTGTCCGGGGACGAAGGCGAGTCCTTCGAGAGCCTGTTGAAGCGTTTTCCGAACTGGAGAGAAGAGCTCGGGCAACTCCGACGATGGCACGACCGCGCTCAGGGAGTCGTAGGCGTGCTTCGCAGCGACGCGCGGGGGAGCCCGCCGAGCGAAGTTCGAGCTCAGGAGCCGGTCCGGTACGTCGTGGGTCGCGAGCTCGGCAAGGGAGGTATGGGGCAGGTTCATGAAGCCCGAGACACGCGACTCGATCGAGTCCTGGCCATCAAGATGCTGCGCTCGGGAACGGGGATCGCCGATCGGAACTCGGAAGTGCGCGAGCGTCGTCGCGAGCGACTCCTGTCGGAGGCTCGTATCCTCGGACAGCTCGAGCACCCCGGTATCGTCCCGGTGCACGATGCGGGTCTCGACCAATCGGGCGAGCCGTACATTGCGATGGCCCGCATCCGGGGCGAGCTGTTCGGACGCATTATCGACCAGGCTCGCGCGGGACGTGCGGGTTGGAACCTTGCCCGTGCCGTTGGCACCCTGGCCCGGGCCTGCGAGGCCGTCAGCTACGCCCACGCCTGCGGCGTAGTTCATCGAGACCTCAAGCCGGGCAACGTGATGATCGGGAGCTTCGGAGAGGTCTTCGTGATGGACTGGGGCCTGGCCAAGGTCCTGCGTTCGGACCCGACTCCGGCGGTTTCTTCGGCCCTCCCCACGCCCTTCGCCCCAGAGGAGCATGACGAGGGATTGACCCTGGAGGGGCAGGTGCTTGGAACCCCCGCCTATATGGCTCCGGAACAGGCCTCGGGCAACGCGGCCGGGATCACGCCCGCCTGCGACGTCTACGCCCTGGGTGCGATGCTCTACGAGCTCCTTGCCGGCCGCCCGCCCTTCGTTGCGAGCGACGCGGAAGATGGGATCCTCGCTCGAGTGCGAAGCGGCTCCCACGAACCCCTGGAGCGGACGGCCCCGAAAGCACCGCCGGAGCTCATAGCCATCGCGAATCGAGCCATGGCCCTGCGTCCGGAGGATCGCTACGCGAGCGCGGCGGCTCTGCTTGAAGACCTGAGGGCCTGGCTGGAAGGCAGACCGGTCCTGGCCCACCGGACGGGGACACTGGTCGCCGCAAGGAAGTGGGTGCAACGCAACCGATGGCTAGCGGCGGCTCTCGGGGGGGTCCTCCTCGCCCTCTCGATCGCGGTCCTGACCCTCTTCCATGGCAACCGCACACAGCGCCACCTCAACCGTGAGATGGAGCACGAACTCTACCGCGGCAAGATCGCCCACGCGCTGCGTGCCCTCGAAGGGAACGACATCCGAACCGTACGAACTCAGCTGGACGGTTGCCCGCCCGAGCTACGCGGATGGGAGTGGCACGTCCTCGAGAGGATGTCGGACACGAGTCTCCTGGTACGCTTGGCCCATCCTGTCCGCTACGGCGCGCGCCAGGTAGATTGGTCCCCACGAGGCGATCTGCTTGCTACGAGCGGATCAGACCGCCGCACCGTCCTGTGGAGTACCAGGAACTTCGAGCCGCAGATGGAGCTCGAGGGGTCACACGAGCTGCTCGAGCAACTGAGCTTCACGGGCACGGGGAAGTACCTTGTCGGAATCGGGCGCGACGCGCGAGTGCTCGTCTGGTCCCCGGAGCAAAGCACCCCATCCTACGATTCCACCGCAGAAGGAGCCTCCTGGCTGGCGGCTGCACCCGAAGGGGACACGGTAGCCCTCGGCGGAAGCGACGGCTGGCTTCGCGTGTACACGGTCGAGCCCTGGCGAGAGCTTGCTGCGTGGCAAGGCCACGCCCGCCAGATTCGCTTCTTGGCCTGGTACCCGGGTGTCGGTCTCGTCAGCGCGGACTCCTCCGCGGTCCGATGCTGGACGCCGGCCGGACAACTCGCCTGGGAGACGGCCCTACCCGACGGAAACCTCGTCGCGCTCTCACCCGACGGCCAAACAGCCTTGGTGAAGAAGGAGAGCCCCTACGCACTCCTCGACCTTCACTTGCCGGAGGGTCGACGTGTCCCCTGGAGTGTCCTACCTCCCCGCGAGACCCTCTTCAATTGGGGAGACAGTCTCTTCCTCCAGCACGGAGTGATCGAATCGCGAAGGGAGCCGGGTGCCGAGCCCTTGGTTCTACGCGGGCACCAGGCACGGGTCATGGACGTGGACACCGAACCGCACGGGAATCGCCTGGCCAGCGTCTCGGCCGACGGAACTCTACGCGTGTGGAATCTAGAGGGCCGAGGGCAGCGCGGGGTCGTCCCAACCTCCCGGACCACGGTTCGAAGGGCTGCCTTCTACGCTCCCAGAAAGGTCTTGCTCGGCTCCTTGGACGGCTCCCTGAGCACGCTCGACGTCAATACCGAAGGCCTATGTCCCGTGGCCCAGCTCGACCAGGGCATCACGGCCCTGGACTGCTCTCCCGACGGCAGGTGGTTCGCTTGTGGGACCTGGGAAGGAGAGCTCTTCCTAGGTGAGACAGAGGAATGGACCGACCTGCGTCGCGACGACCGCGGTCGTGGCCGCATGGAAACGATCGCCTTCTCCCCATTGGGAGCGACCCTGGCGACCACGACCCACGACGGGTTTGTTCGATCCTGGGAAGCGCAAACAAGCGAGCTCTCGTGGGAGACCGATCTCGGGAACCCTGCGCTGCATGTGACCTTTGCGCCGGACGGCCGGCGTCTCGTAGCGAACTCCTCGGCCGGGCTCTTCCTGCTCGACGCGAGGACAGGAGCAGTCCTCGCCGACTGGACCGGGCCAGAGTGCTACATCGGCCCCGCCGTCTTCTCTCCCGACGGCCAGACCGTCTATCACGGTGGGGGGCGCCGCGAGGATTGGTGGGAATACGGGTTGCAGGCGCGTCGGGTCGAAACCGGCGAAGTGGTCTGGAGTCAAGCCGTTCCCTCGACTCCGGGGAAGCTCGCCATCTCGCCCGACGGGCAACGCCTCTTCCTTACGACCTCAGCCGCCGAGCTCGAGGTCCGCCTGCCCCAGGAAGGCCAACTTGTCGCGTCTTTCCCCATGGCACGCGTCGGCTCAGGGGCCATGGCGCTCTCACGAGACGGGCTCGTGCTCGTCCTCGGACTCGATGGCGAAGGCCTCCAATACCTGGAGGCCGCACCTCGCCCCACCGAGGACAGAAAGAGCCGGTGACGCCCCCCGGCATCACCGGCTCCTTGCCTCGGTCGCGAGCTAGCGCGGAATCGAATCGAGGCGTTCCAGCAACTCGGTGACCTGCGTGCGCAGCCGAATCAACTCCCCGTCTCGCTCCCGGACCTTGGCATTCAGGGCCTGTATGGCAGCGAGAGCCACCCCATCGGGATCGATCTGGTCGATCGTGCGCTCACCGAGCCCGAGGCCGAAAGCCTCGTAGAAGTCCTGTGCCATCGGCCCCATGTGGCGCACCGCCGGATCCTGGGACTTGTAGTTCCAGGTCGTGATCGGGATCTCGGCCAGTCGATCGAGGATCTCGATCCCGTCCACGACTTTGAAGTTCTCCTTGGCTTCACGATCACTGACCGAGGTCCAGGTTCCTCCGCCTGCGGCCAGGAGCACACCCGTGGTGGCCGCAGTGTTCGAGAAGATCCGGGCACCTCCGCTGGCGTAGACGTTGAACTGGTCGTTGGCCGAGGAGTTCTTGTCGGCATTGAAGCTGTCGCCCCAAACGAACGCTCCCGAGTGGTTGGCCTTGGACCTCCGACCGGCCGCAAAGCTATAGCTGCCGGCAGCGGTGTTCAGCTGGCCGCCGGCCGTGGAAGACGACGCACCGGTGGCATAACAGAAGGACCCGCCGGAGGCGTTCGCATACAGCCCGGAGGCCGTATTGTAGCGCCCTCCGGCAACGGTGGCGTACGAGCCGGAGGCCGTGTTGTTGCTGCCGCCCGAGACGGTGGCCAGGGCTCCGGCCGAGTTTCCGGTGCCTCCTCCAATGCTGGCCAGCGTGGCGGTGGCCGTGTTGAACCCTCCTCCCGCGATCGTAGCCGTCCCTGCAGCGGGCAGGATGGTATTGGCTCCGCCCCCACCGATGGTCGCCGAGCCGGCACCGACGGAGTTGGAGAACCCGCCGCCAATGCTCGAATTCAGCGCCGTGACGGTGTTCAGATTGCCACCCACCACGGTCGCATAGGTTCCCGATGCGGTATTGGCTCGCCCGCCGCCGATAAACGAATGCGTCCCGCTCATGTCGTTGAGCTCGCCGCCGTCGTGGACAGGCGGGAAGAGCATGCCGAGTGCCGGGACCGAGCTGGCCTGGAGACACCCCGGACCGTTCTGATCCTGGATCGAGTCGGAACAGACCGGCGCCACGTTCGCGGTCCCCGCAACGGGACCAGGCGTCGGATTGGAAACGGAAGTCACGGCACCGGCACGGAGGGGCTTGGTGGCCGTAACGTTCCCTCGAGCGCCAACCACTCCGACAAAAGCGGTCGAAGCCGCGATCAGAACGATGAACGGGAGTCTCTTGGGTTGCTTCATGACTGGATGGACACACCTTTCTCTTGGGTTTTTGGGCCTCTGGGGCTTCCCAGCGCACCACGCGCCCAGACCGGACACCCTTTTTTGGGGAAACGCTCCCGGCCCTGCAGGGTTGACCGCCTGAAGCTCGCGCGGCAGTCTCGATATGGCCTTGACCCCCCCGGATGCCGACTCCCGACTCCCGAATAAGCTGCAGGAGCTCCACCCCAAGCTCCTGACGCGGATCCGGATCATGATGGGTGAAGAGGCTCGCGCGCACGCCGATTCGGGTGACTTCTATCAGGGCCTCTGCCTCGAGGCTCTCCGGGACGAGCGTCGCTTCCAGCGACTCGTAGCGGACGATCGTGCGCTCTTGCGCTGGCTTACCGCCATCGCGCGCAACAATATCCGAGACGAAGTACGCAAGCGGCGCGAAGCCTTACTCGCTTCGTTCTCCGACACCGTCTTCCGCCACGGGGAAGAGACAACCCCTTCCCAGGTCACTCTGCGGACTGAACGCCAAGAACGAATCGCGGAGGCCCTGGAAGCCCTCGCGCCGGACTACCGACGCGTGATCGAGCTACGCGACCTTGATGGACTCTCTTTACGGCAAGTAGGCGACACCATGAAGCGCAGTGAGGAGGCGGCGCGCAAGCTGCACCGCCGTGCGCTCATTCAGCTCGGAAGAACCCTCGGCGAGAGCACTTGAACTGCAACGCCCCTCATAACCAGAGCCTGGAAGACGCCCCCCTTGAGTGAGTAGCATTCTCCCGAGTGATCATGAAATGCCCTTTCTGTGACCTACCCATGACGCCAGGGAGCCTCGAGGTGCGGGGGACCGTTTGGGGTTTTCTCTTTTTTGGATGGTCGTACCAGCACTGCTGGTTCGTGCCCGAGGAGGGGCCGGCCGAGATGTGCGTCTCGAACAAGCTGGGTAGCCGGGCGAAGCATCCGGACTCGGGCGCCTTTCGCGAAGCCCACAAGTGCCAGAACTGCGGGACGCTCATCGCTCCTGGCGACGCTGTCGAGCTGGGCAATGCGACGGACACGCTTTCAACGCAACGGCTGAACGCCCCGGCCATGGGCGAACAGGAGGCCCGAGACCTGCGAGTGGATCCATCGCGAGGATCGAGTGAGACGAGACTCCGAGGACCTGGAGGGATGAACGCGCTGAACGTGATCTTCCCCTACAGGCACGAGGGGATGTGGGTCTTCGACGACGCTGACGTCGGCCTTGACAAGGAACCCTTCGTCGAGGGTGCGGACCTGATCATCGATCGGGCGGTCGCCGCAAAGAACATCAAGAACGCAGACTCCGGCTTCAGGCTCCTGTTCAGTGCCGCCGAGTTCCCCCACTACGACGTGAAGTTCCGCTGGCTTCGAGAGGCGGACGGTGGCAACTACTACGCGGCGGAAGGCTCTGACCTCGAGGGATGGCTCTGCCCCGCTCTCTTCATGTACTTCGATGAGGCGCCCAGGGAGATCTACGCGCGATTCGAGCCGAAGTCCACTTGAGCCCTGCGGGAGAACCACCTGGGTCGGCGGCCGTCAATCCTCCGGATGGGCTCTCGTGGGCACGCCGTTGAGCCAGACGTACAAGGCCAAGCAGAGCGTCCCGGCCAGCAGCGTTGCGAGGATATCCCTCGGATCGATGGTGCCCCCCATCGGCCCTTGCGCCAGCTCGTACCCGACCACGCCCAACGTGACCATCGCGATCAGCCGCAGGTCGCTCCATCCGCCCTTGCCCACCAGCCCGAGAATGATGAAGACCGCCGTCACCGTGCCGAGCGAGTTGCCGATCGTGTCCGCGAAGTAGAAGTCCCGGATGTCGTTCGCCTTCACCCAGGGGCGATACCACTCCCGCCCTGCCTCCGTCAGCCCCAGGGCCGAGATTCCGATGCCGAGGTGGATCAGCCGGGTTCTGCTCCAGAGAGGCGGCATGGAATCAGAGGTCTAGCCGCTCGGTTACCCGAAGGACCCCGCGACCGAAGCTGTGACAGGATAGAGAATCAGGGAAAGCTGTCCCAGACGCGGGGTCGCCAGCTCCTGGATCGAGACGGCAACGACCTCGGTCGTGTACTCTCCGTGCAGCCGGGACCCAGTGTTAGCTCAGGGGGCCTTTCAGCGGAGTTCCGCCCGCTTTCGTTAGGCAACTCGCCAGTCATCCCCCGGCATGATACGGAGCATGAACTGGTCAAAAAGGGGCACCGTGAACGCGGTGTCTCCGTGACTTGGGCTCCACACCATGCCCTTCTCGATCAACTTACTTCGCACGGGGCCAAGCGAAGTGACCTTTCGGTGCAGTTCATCGGCGATATCGCCGGACCGATGTGGCCCCGCCCCAAGCTCTGCCATCGCGCGAAGGTAGCGTTTCTCCGACGGAGTGAGGCGATCGAAGCGTACGCGAAAGAAGCTCTCGTCGAGCGAGGCAACCGCGGCAGCGGAGGCGGTCTCGACATCTTTGGGACTGATTGGAGAACTCTGCGCGACGTCCCAGACATGCTTGCCCCACTCCTGGAGAAAGTAGGGATAGCCGTGCGTTTCTTCCACGATGCGATTCAGCGCCGCCGGCTCGAACCCCGCTCCTTCGGCTCGCGCGGGCTTCTCAAGCGCGGCGCGAGTATCCTCGGGAGAAAGTGAGCCGACTTCAGGAAAGTCAAACAGCCGCTCTGCGTATGACTTGGCCTTGCCAGTCCGCCCGCGGAGCTGCGGAAGCCCAGCGCCAACGAGGACAACGGGGAGTTGTCGTTGCCCGACGCGATGCAGTGATGTGATCAGCGCCGCAAGCTCGTCCTCGGGAACGTACTGCAGCTCATCGACGAACAGGACCAGGGCGGTTCCAGCGGCCTTGGCTGCCTCACCGGCGGCCTCGAGGAGAGACTGCAGGTCGTGCTCGAGATCCCCCGCATCTGCCAGTCCAGGCTCCGGTTTGAAGTCGAGGCCGACCTGGATGTCCTCGTAGGTGGCCTTCAGCACGCTTACAAATCCGGCTAGTCCCCTGAGTGCCCGCCTGGCGAGCTCCCGGGCCTTCTCGACGGTCGAGAGTCGGATCAGGGCCTTGCGGAGCTCGGGAGCGAGGATGCCCGGCAACGATCTTCCCTCCGGGGCTTCAATCCGCATGGTGTGCAGACCGGCCCCTTCCGCATCCCTAGCAAACTGGTCGAGCAATACCGTCTTGCCCACTCCTCGAAGCCCCACCATCAAGACACTCTTGCTGGGTTTGCCGCTACGGATGCGTTCGAGGGCGATACGCACCCTCTCCCGCAACTCGTCCCGTCCGGCCAGTTCGGGGGGCGGTGTTCCGGCACCGGGGCTGTAGGGGTTCCTGATGGGGTCCATGGTCGAAATATACGCAGTTTTGTCAATTTATCAAAAGGCAATAATCTGTAGAAATATCCGCATAATCAGAAACAAAAAAGGGTCCAGCGAGAGCGCCCACAATTAGAGCTCCCTCTCGCACCGAGCCGGTGTCTCTCCGCAGGGTGAGTTCCCTGCCGGCCGCATTCCCGAGGGAACTCGAGGTCGAACAGGAACACGGCGATCCTAGGAGATGAGGACAGGGCTCCCCGTCAGCGGATCTTGCTCCGCAGGAGGTACTCCGACGGTTGGAGCGCCTCGTCGATGCTGCGCAAGGGCACGCCGATCATGGTGTCGCCCTTCTGGTGGTCCATCTTGACGTTGATCGCACGATCGATGGCCAGCTCGGCGTTCTTCGGATCGGCAACCAAGAGCCGCACCTGCAGGGTGGAGCGGTCCGAGTAGTACCACGTGCCGTTGCTGTAGGTCCATTTCGTGTCGCGCGACCACGCCTCCGAGGGAATGCGGACGGCGAGCAGCTCGAAGCCCGGCTCCTGCTTGCTCCAAGCGTCCTTCGCAACGGCGATCGCCGCGTCTCGGTCGGCCCCGGCGAAGCGGTCGAGGGGAAGCGGGTTCTCGCGGATGATGAGCTCACGCAGCGAATCCGCGCGTGAGGCGAGGCTCGCCCGCAGCGCCTCGACCTCACGGCCAACGCTGGCTCCGGCCTCGGCGTCGAGCACTTCGAGCAGGGCCAGCTTGTCGGCCACCCACTCCATGCGCTGCGGGATCCCACCGGTGAACCACAGCGGCTTCTGTTCCCGCACGGCGTCGTTCGCCATCTGGTCGGCCTCCGCCAGGTCTTTGCGGATATCGACCGGCAGCGACGCCCGCTGCGCCGCCGCCTGCGCCTGGAACTCCGCGTGGGTGTTGTGGAAGCCACGGCAAGCCCCGGCCACCCGCTTCCCGAGGTCGGTCTCTTGCTGCATCAGGCGCGCGTAGGCTTCTTCGATGCGCTTGCACTCCGACTGAGCGGCCGCGGACTGGCGCAGGGCATCCGCCGCCCGCACGCGCTGGTCTCGGAACTGGAGCTCGGCGTTCGCGTAGGCGCTGGAGAGCTCGGTCAGTCGCTTCAGGTCCCCCGCGCACTGTGGGTAGCGAGCGGGATCGACGAGCTCCCGCAGCCGCGCGTCCAAGGGCTGGAAGTAGCCGGCGGCCGCGTCGAGGTTCGCGTTGGCGGTCGCGAGTCGTTCCTGCGCCTCGGCCACACCTTCGCCGTTGGCCGGGATCTTCGCGAGAGCATCGCGCACGAAGCCGGCCTGGCGCCTCGTCTCGGTCAGGTTCGCCACGGCGGACGCCGCTTGGCGGTGGTTGACAGCCAGCTGGTCCTCGATGGCGTGCAGCTCGCCCGCCAGGGTCACCAGAGCCGTGGTCTCTCCCTCGACGCGCCGCAAGTTGAACAACGCGTTCTTGAAGTTGTCCGCGTGGGGATAGCCGAGCTTGACGGTCTTGGGCTCGGCAGGCGTTTCCGGGTCCGGCGTCGGTTTCGGCGTGGGCTCGGGTTCCGGCTTCGGTTCCGGTTCAGGTTTGCCGTCGAGGATCGCCTGGAGCTTGTCCCGCAATTCCACGTCCTTCTTGTGCCGCGCACGAGCTTCCGCCACGCCGGGCCCATCGGCGAGCCCGGCCAGGAGTTTCCCGGCCGGCTCGAGATCGCCGCTCGCCTGGGCGAGCCGCATCCTGGCCAGCTTCGCCGCCGAGCCCTTGGGCGGAGACGTGAGATGACCGATGCTGCTCTCGACCAGCTCGAGGTTACTCTCCGCACGCTTCAGGTGCGCGTTGGCGGTCGCCAGGTCGGCGTGGGCCACGGACGCCGAAGCGCTCAGAAAGAAGGCGACGAAGAAAGGAAGCCAGCGGCTCACAGAGATCGAGAGAATCATGGTGCGTCGGGGCGTAGGGTCCAGAGGAGGGAGCCCGATACTCTACCCCCTTCCCCCCTGTGGCGTGCGTGGAATC
>JAUIEE010000092.1 GCA_030428965.1 bacterium
CGATCGCGGCTCACGTCCTTGTCGTTCGTGGCGTTGACCAGGCGCAGCTTGCGCAGCCGCCACACCGACGGCGTCGGGGGCCGCTGGGAGTCCACGCCCTGCGCGCCCGACTCGCAGTTGAACACGACGGCGTAGACGAAGTCCAACTTGACCTTCTCGAGCTCGCTCTGCTTGCCCCAGTCGATGCGCACGACGTAGTCGTTGAGCTTCTGCTTGCCGAGCGTGACCTTCTCGACCTTGGGCTTGTCCGGCTTGAAGTCGTCGGCCTGTCCGTCATCGTCGCGGTCCATGTAGGCATAGACGCGGAGATTGTAGGACATGACCATGGTTTCCGCAGCGCGCGGCGGATCATGGGGCAGGGGATAGCCGGGTCCGCGGACGCAGCCGACAACCAGAAGGACTATGCCGGTCGCGAGGGCACCGGCCAGGTGAGCCTGGGCGGTCAGGTCTTCCTGCAGGTCGGCATTGTCCGCCAGGGCCTTCTCGTTGAGGCTGTACTGGGCCACGGGCACGGTCGGTTCGAAGTCGCAGCCCGCGAGGACCAGGGCGCCGGCGAGGGCGCTCAGCAGCGGTAGGCGTTGGAGCGTCATTTTGGGTCGCTTCTCGGGGTGACCTGACCCCTCCGAGGAGAGTGGGATCGGGGATTCCGGGGGCTTGGGGCGCGCGCTTCTCCGCCTGGGTGGCGTCCCGCACGCAAAGATTCGGAAAGCAGTCTGCCGGGAGGCCCCTCCAAGTCAAGGTGGGTCAGCGGTTCGCTGGCCCGCCCGTGCGGATTGTCCAGCCTCCGCGTCAGGCCGGGCTAACGAACGTCCTGGGCCAGGCGGGCAATCAGAGCGCCGCCGAGCGCCGCGGCCCCCCAGACGACCCAGCGTTCGGGCCCCTCCAGAGGCTCGTCCAGGGCCAGGGCCAGGGGCACAGGTCCCACGAGGGCCCCGAGCCAGGGAAGGCTGGAACTGGGTCGAAAGCCCAGGAGGAGGAGGTGCACGACGCCCCCCCACAGGGCTCCCAGGCCGGCCAGGGAGAGCCGCCCGTGGGGCACTCCCACAAGGCGCAGCTGGAGGGAGAGGAAGACCCCCACCGCCAGCGCAACCGCGAGCTGTCCCCAGCGGACTCTCCAAGGACTCTTGCCGACCGACGCCATGGCGCTCGAGCCTAGCAACACGGTGCCCCATCGCGTCGAAGACGAGCCGGTTTCGTAGGATGGGACTCCGATGGGCGCCCCTTTCCTGCGCGAGCTCTACCCGTCCCCGAAGACGAGATGGGGTCCCCTGCCGGAGGCGCCCGAGGTGGATGCGGTGCTCGATTTCGGCAGCATCGAGCTCGAGCGCGAGGCGGCCCTGGAAGGCTGTGCGCTCTTCGACGCTTCCCACCGGGGTCAGATCGAAGTGCGGGGACCTGACAGCGCGGACTTCTTGCACCGCATCCTCGCCAACGAGGTCCGCGCCCTGGGCCCCGGCGAAGGCAACGAGAATCTCGCGCTCACCCCCAAGGGCCGTGTCCTGCACGCCTTCCACCTCGGCCGAACGGAACGCGGCTTCGAGCTCTCCGTTCCGGCCGGCGACACGAAACGGCTGCTCTCGAGTCTGGACCGCTTCCTTTTCGCCGAACAGGTCGAGCTCCAGGACCTGTCGGATTCCCACGGCGCCCTGGAGCTCACCGGTCCGCGCGCTCCCAGCGTGCTCGAGAAAGCCCTGGGCGCTCCCCTCGGCGAGCCCGCGCACTCCTGGCGGACCACGGTGGCCGGCTCCTGGGGCTATCGCGTCATCGCCAGACGGGAAGACCTGGGGGCCCTGTGGGAGAGCTGTGTCACGGCCGGGGCCGTCCCCGCCGGCGTCGAAGCACGCGAGGTGCTCCGAATCGAGGCGGGCAGCGCCCGCTTCGGTCTCGATGTGGACGACTCCGTTTACCCCCAGGAGGCGCGCCTCGAAGATCACTTCCACCTGCGGAAGGGCTGCTACGTCGGCCAGGAGGTCGTGCTCAAGATCGAGACCTACTCCGGGCTGAAGCGGCGCCTGATCGGCCTCCGGGTGAACCACGACCGCCCGGTAGCCCCGGGCTCCACCCTGCACGAGAGCTCGGAGCGGTCGGTCGGCCGGGTGACCTCGTGGTGTTTCTCCCGGGCCCTCGGCAGCGGTCTCGTCCTCGCCCTGGTCCGGGTGGGCCGACAGAGCCCGGGGACGCGCTTTCAGATCCTGGACGACCAGGCGGCTCCCCTGGGAGAGGCCGAAGTGGTGCGGCTCCCCGTCCGCCCGGGCGCCAAGCCCCCCACGGGGGTCCAGGAGGAGTAGACTCCTTGCGTGGCGCACCGATATACTTGCGCCATGCAATCACCTTCCGCCGACGACCTTCCCCCGCCCGTGATCCGTCGCATGCGCGAGTCCTCCCGCAAGGCGGTGCGTGAACTGGAGATGCTGGCCGGACGCTTCGGTGAGGAGGGCCTCACCCCGACCCAGTGCCACGCCCTGCAGGAGATCCACCGGCGTCCGGGGGTCACCCCGGCCGAACTCGCCGACGAGCTCTGCATCGACCGCTCGACCGCGAGCCGCACGGTCCAGGCCCTGGTCAACAAGGGTCAGGTGCACAAGGGAGCCTCCGAGGGCGACGGTCGCCGCAAACCGGTCCGGGTCACCGGACGTGGTGAGCACGAACTGGAAAGCATCCACCGGGCAGCGGACCAGCGCGTGGCCGCGGCCCTGGCCTCGCTGTCCGAAGACGACCGGCGGCTGGCCCTCGAGGGCATGGAGATCTACGCCCGCGCCCTCGAACGCTCGCGCCGCGCAGCCTCCATCCGTCTGCGGCCCATCGTCGCCGCGGACGATCCGGCCATGGCGCGCATCATCCGCTCGGTCATGACCGAGTTCGGAGCGGTGGGCGCCGGCTTCTCGATCGAAGACGAAGAGGTCGACGCCATGTCCCGGGCCTACGACGCGTCGCGCTCCTTCTACCTGGTAGCCCTCGAAGGCGAACGAGTGCTCGGCGGCGCGGGCATCGCTCCCCTGGCCGGAGCCGTTCCCGAAGTCTGCGAGCTGCGCAAGATGTACCTCTTGCCGCAGTCCCGGGGACTGGGCGTGGGGCGTGCCCTCCTGGAACGCTGCCTCGAAGGCGCGCTCGAGCTCGGCTACCGGAAGTGTTACCTCGAAACCCTGGGCCACATGGGTCAGGCCCAGAGGCTGTACCGCTCCTTCGGCTTCCGCCCCCTGGAAGAGCCCCTGGGAGAGACCGGGCACTTCTCCTGCGACGCGTGGTTCGAGAAGGAGCTGGGGCCTCAGCCCACGGAGGGAAGCTCCCGCGAATAGAACAGCTGGGGGAAGCTCTCCTGGGACGCCTGGTTCCAGGCAAAACCGGGCGGCAACAGTCCGACTTGCAGCAGGGATGGCCCCGGCACACCGACGTCGGCCACCGTCGTCTCGAGCCCTGAGCACGGCTCGCCATCGAGCTCGATCGCGAGTCGGCGCCCCCGGGCGTCCCAGTGAAGACCGAGCTGACGCTCCTGGCCTCGGTCCAGGGGCAAGAGCCCGCGCCCCTGAAAGCGAGCCGTTCCGTCGGCTTGCACCCATCCCGTGGAAAGGGTCAGGGTCACCGGCCGGGGAAGGCGCGAGGCGAGCCGAGCCCGCAAGGCACCATCCCCCGCGACGTCGCTCCCCGCGAAGAGCCCCGTGGCCTCCAAGCCCTCGACGGAGATCCCCTCGGAGACCGCTCCCATCCAGGCGTCCCTGCGACCGCGCACGACGGTCAGGTGCAGGTACTCCGCGGTCTCGTGGCAGGTCAGGATCTCGAGCCCCACGCTTCCCAGGAGAGCCCGCAGCTCCTCGAGGGTGTAGAGCTCGAGGGGATAGTCGCCCTCGACCACGCTCTGGAACTTGGCCAGCCCCTCGGCCGAGAGGATGTTCTGGAACTCGAGGAACGCCAGGCCATCGGGCCGCAGGACACGCTCGATCTCGCGCAGGTAGCGGTAAGCGCTGCGACGATCGACGTGGATCAGGCACAACAGGGAGTAGACGAAGTCCACCGAGGCATCTTCGATCGAGGGCAGACTCGCCCCGTCCGTGTGCACGAGACGCACCTGGGGCAGACCGTCCAGGTAGCTGCGGGCCTTGTCGAGCATCGTGGTCGAGATGTCGACGCCGATGATCTCCCGACACAAGCCGGCCAGCGGGCGAATCACGCGCCCGATCCCGCAGCCGAGGTCCACGACCCGCGAGCTGGGATGCAGGAAGCCCGCCAGGCGCCGGGCGTCCAGTTCGCCGGCCGCTTCGAAGGCTTCCTCACGCTTGCGCGGATCGCGCACGTCCGGGGAGTCGTAGATCGCGACGTGGGCGTTCCAGTCCGACTGCTCGTTCCAGAAGCGCTGAATGCGCTCCAGGCGATTGGACTCGGCCGCCATCGGCTCGTCAGTCCCCCTCGACGGGGATGGGCCGGAACCTGGGCGGGGTGCCGGAAAAGCGCTCGAGCTCGATGTCCAGCTTGAGGGTGACGAAGGCCACCGGGAGGTCCCCTTGAATTCTCAGGGGCACCCCGGTCGAGGCCTCGACCCACAGCTGAATCGACCCTTCCAGCCCGAACAGTCCCTGGAAGCGCTCCTCCTTGTCCTCCAGGTCCTCGCCCGGAAAGGGACCTGGCTTGAGAACCACGCGGACCGCTTCGAAGGTCCCCGCCCGGGTACGGATGCGCCTCGTCTCGCCCCGTCGCACCTCCATCTCCCACAGCCGCCGCTTGTCGATCAGGGGGAAGGTGAACCGGTCCAGGTCGTCCCGAAAGAGGGCCCGCATCCAGTACACCGCACTGAGCATGTCGACGGCGCCCTCGGGGACCTCGCGATACTCCCAGTCACGCCAGATGCGCGTGCCCTCGGGCGCCCCACGGCTCGTGTCCTTGCGGTAGCCGGCCTGGCGCGACTCCTCGCGCTGTCCGATCAAGACCTCACGCCGCCGGCGTTCGGTCCCCTTGTGCACGTAGGTGTACTGAAAGTGGGGCCACTTCTGGGGCAGGATGCGCGTGTCGATCCTGGCGTCCATGGAATACAGCGCGTGGGTCCCCTTGGCGTGGATCGTGAGGACGCCCGTTTCCCGTGCCCCGGCACCTCCCGAACCTCCTCCACCGAGGAGCGGCTCGCGGTAGGGTTCGACCGAGCTCTTCATGGACACCAGCCCGACCTCCGTGTCGAGCGGCCCGAGGGAGACCTCGGCGCGGTACACGAGCTCCTCGTTGCGGGGCAGGTGCAGCGTCGGAGAGCCCTCGGCCATCACCACCACGAAGGGCTCGCTGCTCCCATCGGGAAGAGGTGCGCTCTCCCCCATCGGGAGAGAGAACAGACCGGCACAGATTGAGAGGCTCAGCATCAAGGTCTCACCACGTCCCGCGACTCACGCTTCTTGGGGGAAGGGTCCGAGGATCGGACCGACTCGGCCGAGGTACGATCGCTTCTTTGTCGCCGGCCTTCAATCCGCCGCTCGGCTTCTCGTACGGCGATTCGGACCGGGGAAACGCCCTCGTCGGCGGCGCGCCGAAGGATGTCCGCCGTACTCTGGCCGATCCTCGTCTCGATCTCATCGAGGGGCGCCGGCTGTCCGGTGAGGTGGTAGTCCGCACCGCGCAGCACCGCGCCCGAGTTGACGACGAAATCGGGAACGTAGAGCACCCCCCGCTCCTGGAGCACATCTCCATGGAACGTACGGGCCAGCTGATTGTTGGCGGCTCCGCAAACGATCTCGGCCCGCAGTCGCTGGATCGAGAGGTCGTGCAGGATGCCCCCGAGAGCGCAGGGCACGAACACGTCGCACTCGGTCTCGATCTCGGTGCCCAGGTCGATCCATTCGACATCGAGGCGCTTGGCGAGGCGCCCCTTGCGCTTGGAGTTGAGCTCGGTCGCCAGGACACGCGCCCCCAGCTCGAGGAAACGGCGCGCCAGGACCTCGCCGACGCTGCCCATCCCCTGGATGATGATCTTGCGCCGCGACCAGGCCTCTTCGCCGTCGCGGTTCGTCAGGGCCGCGCGGATGCCCGCATAGACCCCGGCCGCCGTGGCTTCGGGCAAGAGCCCCGGCCCCTCGTCTCCGGGCAGGGTCACGTTGGCCGTGTTCTCTCCGATCCACCCCAGCTCGCGCGCGCCCGTCCCCACGTCCGGACCGCTGTAGTAGCGTCCTCCCAGGCCCTCGACCACGGACCCGACGTAGCGGTAGGCCGCACGCCAGTCGATCGGCCCCCGGTCCAAGAGGACCATCTTCGCGCCGCCCCCCTGGATCTCGGCCAGGGCGCACTTGAAGGACATGGCCTTGGCCAGACGCAGGCAATCGAGCAGGGCTTCGGTCTCGTTGCGGTAGTTCAGGCGACGTACGCCGCCGAACGCCTGCCCGGGCGTGGAGTCGTGGATTCCCAGGAATCCGCGCACACCGGAGCGGCGATCGAAGAGGGCTATCACCTCCTCGAAGCCTCCCCGTGCCAATGCATCGAGAACGTGAACCGCCATGGACCGCTTCATCGTTATTGTACCGGTGCGCAAAGCCCGTGCCCCACCCAAGCCGGAGGTCCTTTTGGGCCGAACGCCAGGAAGAGCGCCCCGGCCGGATCGTCGAACGTGCTCCGCGGACCCCCAATCGCCCATGAAAACGCGCCCCTATCGCCCTTCCGACGCCCTGGTAGCGCTTCTCTGTTGCCTGGGGGTCGCCTGCACCTCGACCTCCAAGGCCCCGTCCGACGACCGCCCCTTCGTCCCGATCGGCGATCCTGAAGTCCACACGATCGGCTTCTTTCTGTCCGAGATCGACGCGAGCCTGCGGGCCTGGTCCAACCTGCGCCTGGCCGGGGACTCGGCCCAGGACATGCGCACCCTGAGGATCCTCGAGCGCGACCTGGCACGGCGCACCCAGGAGCGCCAGGGAGACCTGATCGCCGAGCTCGAGTCGGGGTCCCCCACCAACCGCGCGGTGAGCGCCGTGGCCCTGGGCTTCACCGGCGACGCCGAGGTGCAGAGCCCGCTCCTCCAGGCCCTCGAGGACCCCGATCAGGAGGTGGTCAACAACGCGCTCCTGGGGCTGGGCGTCCTGGGCCGGGCGGACACCCCCGTGACCCGCATCTGTGATCTGCTCGCCGGCGATCCGGATCCCTGGACGCGCAACAACGCCGCCTACGCCCTGGCCCAGATCACCCTGGCGGGCAACCGGGATCCCCGCATCGTCGAGACGGCTCGGGACGCCCTGGCCGACGTGGAGCCCGGGGTGCGCGCCCAGGCCGCGAGCGTGCTGGGCCTGAGCGGCGACCAGGAGTCGATCACCTACCTGGGTGACCTCCTGCACGACGAGGTCAACCTGGTCGCCCAGGCCTCGGCTTCGGCCCTGGCGAACATCGGCACGACCCACCCCGAATCCAAGGGTCCCACGGCCAGGCTGCTGGTCGGCTCCTGGCAAGAGACGCCCCGGCCGACCCAGCGCTGGATCCGCAAGCAGCTGATCGCCCTGTGCGGGGAGGACCTGGGGGAAGACTCCGTGACGTGGCAGGATTGGGCCCACCGATTGCCCTGATCCCATGCCCACTCCCAGGCCGCGCACCTCCCAGAAAGCCTCGCGCTTCACCGAGTCGGTGATCCGCGAGATGTCGCGCATCTGCACCGAAGAGAACGGCATCAACCTGGCCCAGGGCTTCCCGGACTTTCCCGCCCCGGCCCCGATGAAGGCGGCCGCGAAGCAGGCCATCGACGCCGACATCAACCAGTACGCGGTGACCTGGGGCTCGCCGTCCCTGCGCCAGGCCATCGCCACGCGCACCCGGGCCTACAACGGCATCCCGACCGATCCTCGGGCCCACGTGACGGTCTGCTGCGGGGCCACCGAGTGCATGATCGCCACCCTGCTCGCCGTGCTCGACCCCGGCGACGAGGTGATCGTCTTCGAGCCCTTCTACGAGAACTACGGCCCCGACTGCATCCTGTCCGGTGCCAAGCCTCGCTTCGTTCGGTTGCACGCTCCGGATTGGTCGTTCGATCCGGAAGAGCTCGGGCGGGCCTTCGGCCCCTCAACCCGGGCCATCATCGTCAACACGCCCCACAATCCGACCGGTAAGGTCTTCGAGCAGGCCGAGCTCGAGATCATCGCCGAGCTGTGCCAGCGACACGACGTGCTCGCGATCACCGACGAGATCTACGAGTACATCCTGTACGGCGACGCCCGTCACCTCTCGATCGCGACCCTGCCCGGCATGGCGGAGCGCACGGTGACGATCAGCGGCCTGTCCAAGACGTGGAGCGCCACGGGATGGCGCATCGGCTGGTGCGTGGCGCCCGAAGCGATCACCGAGGCCATCCGCAAGGTGCACGACTTCTTGACCGTGGGCGCGCCGGCTCCGCTGCAGGAAGCCGCCGCCGAAGCCTTGGCTTTCGACGACGGCTACTTCCGAAGCCTGAGCGAGAACTACCGGCAACGGCGTGACCTCTTGCTGGGAGCCCTGGAAGAAACCGGATTCCGGGTCTATGCGCCCCAGGGGGCCTACTACATCATGACGGACGTGCAACGCCTGCTCGCAGCCGGCGAAGACGACGTGGCCTTCGCGCGCCGACTCACGCGCCGGGGCGGCGTGGCCACCGTGCCGGGTTCGAGCTTCTTCGAAGACCCCAGGGACGGACACGCCTTGATTCGCTTCTGCTTCGCCAAGCAAACCGAAACCCTGGAGCGCGCCGCCGCGGTCCTGAGGGAACGGCTGGGGGCCGGCGCGTGAGCTGGATCCTCCCTGTGGCCGCGTCCCTGTCCCTGGCTGCGCCGCCTGCCCAGGAGGTGGTTCCGCCGGCTCCCATCGCCGGCCTGTCGGGTTTCCAGACCACCTCGCACATGGTCTTCGCGGGCCAGGACGACGCCCCCCACGTCCTCCAGGCCGTGTACGTCTTCCCGGACCGAGTCCGCCTGCATCGCTCCCTGGTTGGGGCAGGGCCGTCGGAGCGGGACGTCGAGTATCGCTCGGGGAGCCAGGTCTTTCGACTGCCCCAGGGACAACCACGCTCGGAGGCGAAGGCCGGCGAAGCTCAGGTGCGCGCCCTCCTGCACATGGAGGTACGGCGGGCCGCCATGCTCTGGCCCGACGGCTTCGACTGGAGCAAGGAGAAGAAGAAGGTGCGCAAGGCCCCGGTGCTGGACCGGGCCGGCGGATCCGAGATCGGGTCCATTGAGGCCAGGCTCGATCGCCGCGGGCGTCCGGAGGCCTTCGTGGCGACCGACGCCGAAGGCTTCCAGTACGACTTCGTACGCATCGAGAGCTGGTTCGAGGCCGAGAAGCGCAAGTGGCCTCGCGAGCTGTCCTTTGAGTTCGAGGGCAAGCCGGTGTGGACCGAGACGATCGAGAGCGTCACCACGAAGGTGCGCTACCTCGATCTGTTCTTTCAGCCGCCCGATCGCCGCCCGCGCTCGGTGACCCCCCAGGGCCCGACCATCGTGTCTCTGGACATCGTCCCGGTCACCTTGCGCGCCCTCGAGCTCGAACCGGGAACGGACTGGACCCGCGCCCGGGCCGAATTCGAGGGGGAGCTGCGACGACTCGAGCAGCGGCTGGGGGAAGGATACTCGCTGGATCCGACGGGCACCTTCGAGGTCGACGAGGACGGCCACCCGATCCGGGCCCTCCTGCGCCTCGAGCGGCCGCTACCCTCGCCGCCCGAGGGTTGGTCGAACCTGGCCGAGCGACAGGGGCTGGCCCTGGTGGGCATCGAGTCCCCCGCGGGCATCGACCGGCGCGCCCTGGAGCTGTTGCGCCGGCGCGTCCCACCGGGGGCCGAGGCCGGCACCCCTTACGTACGCCTGCACGAGGTCGGAGAGTCGCTCCGGGTGCACGTGCTGCTGCCCTTCGAAGCGGCCCGGTGACCCCGCCAGGGGGCAGGACGAGTGTCCCCTGGGGTAGACGCTCCTCTCCCCAGGCCACCCTCCCGAGCCCCGAGAGGCCCTTTCGGGCCGGCACCGTTTTTGCGCTGGAGACGTAGGATTGATCGACCGTAGACCGAACCTCCACGAGGTCGCCCCCATGAAGCGCACCATCACCCTCGCCCTGCTCGCCGCCCTCCTGGCTCCTCCGGCCCAGGCTCAATTCCAAGACCGGGGCCCGTCAGGCTCCCGGGGAACGAGCATCCAGGAAGAGGGGATCGCGATCGCCATGGCCCCCCAGCGCTCGCGCGGGAGTTCGAGCGCGTCCCGCGGCTCCTCGTCCCGCGGTTCCTCTCGCAGTTCCGCCTCCCGTGGTTCCAGCTCTCGCAGCTCGGCCTCGCGCGGCTCGTCCCGCAGTTCCTCGTCCTCGCGCTCCTACGGAAGCTCCCGCAGCCAGGCCTCCCGTGGATCCTCCTCCCGCTCCAGCGGGTCCTCCTATCGCGGATCTTCCGGTCGCTCGAGCAGCTACCGCAGCACGCCGACACGCAGCTCCAGCCCGGTACGCGCAACCGGCGGATCGACAGGTTCGTCCCGGGGCAGCACGACGCGCTATACGCCCGCGCGCCCCACGACGCCTACCGTGCGACCCCGGGGCACGACGACCACGACCGTACGCCCCCAGGGCGGCACGACGGGCACGACACGGCCCTCGATTCGGCCCCAGGGAGGAACCGTTCGACCTCTTCCCTCGGCACGCCCGCGACCCGGTCAAGCCGCGGGCAGCGGTTCGAGCGTGAGTCCTGCCCCGCGCCCCGCGGTTCGCTTCCCGTCCCCCTACCGTCCGGCCGGCAGTGCCTCGGGCGCGATTCGACCGAGTCCCCGCACGAACGTCAGCACGCCGCGCCCGACTTCGACCGGTGGCAACCGCATCGTCGACAGCTACCTGAGTGGACGCATCGACACCGACCGCGGACCGGTGAGCCGTCCAACGACCTCGCCCCGCACCCCCGACCGGGTCAGCCCGCGCCCCGGCCGCGACACGGCCGGCGGCACGCGTCCGGCCCAGGCGCCGCCGCTCAGCCTCAGTGATCCCCGCGTGCGCCCGTCCATCGGCGGGTCCACCGGATCGGTGGGCGGACGCGGTGTCGGCACCGTGGGCAAGCGGCCGACCCAGCGTCCCACGACCAGCGGCGGAACCCGCCCGGGAACGAGCCCTGGCGGCGGAGCCCGTCCGGGTCGCACCCTGACCGGAGGTGCTCGCGGCCTGCGCAATCTCGAGGCCACCCGCCCCGACCGTGGGCGCGAGATCCGCGCCGCTGGAAACCGTCTGGCCCGAGCGCGTGACGTCGCCATCGGACTGGGCACCGGAATCATCGGGGGCACCTACCGCCCGGTCTACGGCGGCAACCGTCTGAATTGCTACACCGGGTACGGCTACGGCAACTACGGCTTCTACAACCCGTGGGGATGGTGCTATCGCGGCAGCCGTCTCTCGTTCTGCTTCGGCAACTTCGGCTTCTCGCGCTTCGCCGCCTGCAACTGGTTCTGGCCCAGCTACGTGTCCTGCTGGTACCCCTACTGGTACGCGACCTACCGCCCCTTCTACTTCGACGCGGTCTACTCGGCGCCCGCGGTCTACTCGACCATCGTCTACCGCACGGTCTACGAAGACGACCTGGTCGCGGACGGCGTGCCTGGAGAAGCCGTGGGCGAGGTCGTCGTTCCGGCCGTCCAGGCCGTGGAGCAGCCGGCGGCGGCCGGCGAGCCTCAGCCGCTCTCGATCGCCGCGGAGCGCTACTTGACCCTCGGTGACCGAGCCTTCCGGGAAGGTCGCTACATCGACTCGGTCGGTTTCTACGCCAAGGCCGTCGACCTCGCCCAGGAGAGGGCCGGACTCCACATGGTGCTCGCCGACGCCCTGTTCGCCGCCGGGGACTACCACTACGCGGCCTACTCCATCCGCAAGGCCCTCGAGCTCGATCCCGCTCTGGCCGGGGCCGTCGTCGACAAGCACGACTTCTATGCGGACCCCTCCGAGTTCGACCGTCAGCTCGCCGTGCTCGAACAGTACGCGATCGACCACCCCTCGGATCTGGACGCGCGGCTGGTCCTGGGGCTGAACCTCTTGTTCGGGAACCGCCCGGCGGAGAGCGTGAGCGTCCTGGAAGCGATGTCGGCCAGCTCGACCCGCGAGCTGCCGGCCGTGGAGAGTCTCCTGCCCGTGGCCCTCGAGCTTCAGTACGGACGCTAGGCCTGGTCCTGGAGTTCGCGGGGACCCCGGTCCCCTTGGAAGAACTGCACGTCCGAGTCGCGGCCGAAGCGGCTGCGGTAGCTCGCGTTCAGGTGCGCGGCAAAGCCCGGGCAGGCTCGGGTCTCCATCAGGATGACGATGCAGCCTCCGAAGCCGGCCCCGGTCAGGCGCGAGCCGAGAACCCCCGGCCAGGCAACGGCCGTTTCAACCAGGAAGTCGAGCTCGGGGATCGAGACCTCGAACTGATCCCGCAGGGAATCGTGGGACGCGGTCATCGCGCGGCCGAAGGCGGCGAAGTCCCCTCCATCGAGGGCCGCACGCGCCATCAGGGTGCGCTCCACCTCGTCGGTCACGTGGCAGGCGCGCTTCCAGATGTCCTCCCCCAACCGTGTGCGCTGCGCATCCACGACCTCGCGTGGAACGTCCCGCAGACAGGACGCGCCCGAAACCCCGTCGCCCAGGAGGGCGAAGGCGCGCGCGCATTGATCGACGCGGTCGTTGAAGGCGCTGCCCGCCAGCTCCCGCCGCACGCCGGAATCCGCCACGGCGATCGTCAGCCGATCGGAGTCGATCGGCACGTGGTCGACCTGACCGTCCTTGCAGTCGACCCAGAGCAGGTGGTTGGGGCGGGCGAGCCCGACCGCGTAGGGGTCCATGATGCCGCAGTGAACCCCCACGAACTCGCGTTCGGCCCACAGGGCCGAGGCGATGCAGGCCTCGAGGTCGATCCGGCCGTTCCCCAGCCCCTGCAGGGCGTAGGCCGTCCCCACGCAGATGGAAGCCGAGGAGGAAAGACCGGCCCCGATCGGGAGGTTCCCTCCGAAGAAGAGGTCCAGGCCGTGGGCAAGTTCGCCTTCCTGGGAGCGGTGTCGCAGGACGCCCAGGGGGTAGTCGAACCATGCGCCGGAAGCCGAGCTCGGCAGGTCATCGACGGATCCGTGGAACTCCCCCTCTTCCAGGGCCGAAGCCAGGTGGACCTCCCGATCGGAACGCACCCGGGCGAAGATGAGCGTCCCGCGGTCGATGGCCGTGGGCATGACAGGTCCACCGTTGTAGTCCAGGTGGGCGCCCATCAGGTTCACACGCCCCGGGGCGAAGAACACCCGTAGTTCCCCGGAGCCCTCCAAGCGCTGCGCGGACAGGCGTCGGTGCTCGGCCAGGGCGTCCGCGAGATCTGTGGATTTGGTCGTCACGTCACCCTCGCTCACGGGTTGTGAGCCTAGCGAGGCACCGCCCCGCGGACCACATCCTTCGGCGGCCGCCTGGCAAGCAGAGTCGGCCCTTGCTAGTGTTCCGCCTTGAGCCAAACGGCCAAAAACGCCCCATGAGACCGTCTCCCTCCCAGCTTGGCGTCGCCCTGGTGTCCCTGGTGCTCCTCTCGTCCTGCGCCAGCATGCAGTTCGATCGGAGCACGCCCACGTCCGGCACCTTCCGGTCCTCGGCGTGGTCGTTCACGATTCTGTCCTTCGACTTTCCCCGCAGGGCCGTCGACGCCGCCCGGGAGAATGCCTCCGACGCGGGCCTCCCCAACACGATCATCCAGCACGAGCAGGTCATCCCCTACCTGGGAGACTTCGACTTCCTCCTGGACTTGATCATGATTCGCTACGCGCGGGTGCGCGGGACCTGGGGCTACCCGACGCTCCCAGAAGACGCACCCGCCACACCAGGATCCAACCCAGGATCTTCCAGCCCGCCAGCAGAGTCCCCCGAACCGTCCCCGTGATCTTGCTCTCCCCGATCCGCTTGCGGTAGCGGACGGGGACCTCGACGACGCTCAGGCCGTGGGTCTTGGCCTTGAGCTGCATCTCGACCGTCCACCCGAAGTCCCGGTCCGACATGGACAGGGATTCGAGCGCGTCCACCCGAATGGCGCGGAAGGGTCCGAGGTCGGTGTAGTGCGCGCGGAACAGGAGCCTCATCAGGAAGCAGGCCAAGCGGTTGCCGAACCAGGCCTGGGGCAGGAGCGCATCCATGTCGGCGCCGCCGAGGATGCGCGAGCCGATCACCAGGTCGGCCTTGCCCCCGAGAACGGGACCGACCACATCGGGCAACTCTTCGGGGTAGTCGGAGTGATCGGCGTCGAGGAAA
>JAUIEE010000566.1 GCA_030428965.1 bacterium
CCGCCGCGAACGAAGCTCTGGAAGAGGCCTTCGAGATCATGCGCAAGAGCGGCGCGGCCTACCGTCGCGCCGCGGAGCTCTCTCCGGAGGACGTGCGCATCGTCAACGACACCGCGCTGATCCTGGTCTACTACCTGCACGAGGACCTCGAGTACGCCGAGGAATTGCTGCGGCGCTGCGTCGAGATGGGAGCGCAGCAGCTCGAGAACGAAGAGCTGGACGAGGACGCCCGCTGGGAGCTCGAGAACGCCTGGGGCGATGCGCACCAGAACCTGGGGGTGCTCTACGCCATTCACAAGGACGACAAGGCCGAAGCCCAGCGTTGGCTCGAGCGCTCGATCGAGATCGGTCCTGATCCCCGGCCCCTGCTCTCGCAGTTCTGGTTGCCCTACCTGCGCGGCGAGATCTCCGAGCGCCGCGACCTGGAAGAGCTCAAGACCTGGGGACAGCCCTGCGATCCCACGCGCGAGCACTAGTGGAGCGCAGCGCGTGAATCGGGCGAGGATCCCCACGTCCGGGGCCCTCGCCCTGGTCCTGTTCAGCGCGGCCTGCGCCAGCGAGCCGGGGCTCGACTCACGGATCGCCGAGGGTCGTGCCCTGCTCGATGCCCACCGTCCGGCGGAAGCCCAGGCCGTCTTCGAGGAGCTCGCGGGCGAGGACGATCTCAGGACGCGCATGTGGCTCTTGCGCTCCTGGATCGACCAGGGGCGTTCGAACGATGCTCTGGACGCGATCGACGCCCTGGCCAAGGAGCACGACGGCGTCGAGATCGACTACCTCTACGGGATGGCCTTCGCCCGACGCGCCCAGGGCCACCTGGCCGCCGGAGCTGACGACACGGCCATCCTGATGAACTTCCAGGACGCTGCGAAGCACCTCAGCCGTGCGGTCGCCGCCGATCCCGAGCGCTTCTACGATGCCTTCCTGCCCCTGGCGCGGGCCCGCTGGGAGAGCTTCGAGCTGGAAGCCGCCGAGGAGGCCGCCCTGCGCGCCGTGCAGGAAGATCCGGACGACGGAGCAGCGCGACTCATGGTCGGTCGCGTCTACTTCGCCCTGTTCGAACAGGCCCGCGGCGAGGCCAGCTCGCGCGAACAGTGGAGCCCCCGGGCACTCGAGCTCTGGCAACGGGCGGTCGCGGCCTACGGCCAGGCGATCGAACGGGCCGCGGACCCGGCCGCAGACCCGGTGGACCGGGCGCTGCTCGTGAGCGCGTCGACCCAGCTGGCCCAGGCCCTGGTCTGGGGCGAGGATGGATCCGGGGCGGCGGACGCCTTCGGCGAGGCCCTCGGCTGGAGTCGGGGCCCCTGCGACTACCTCGGCACGTACGGATGGCTCGAGGCGTTGCCCGCCGAGCCCCAGGCTGCCGACGAGACGCCCTTCGCCAGAGCCCTGCGCAGGGTCGTGCAGCTTCGGAAAGCGGACGGCCGCGACCCCAGCGACGATCCGGGCCTTTCCTGGTGGCTCGGCTACGTCCATCTCGAAGAAGAGCGCTACGAGAGTTCGGAGGCCCACTTCCTCGCGGCCCTCGCCCAGGCCCCCGATTTCACCAACGCCTGGTACTACGTAGCCGTGGCTCGGAAACGCCAGGATCGCCCGGACGAGGCCATCGAAGCCCTGAAGACCGGCTGGAGCCAGAGTCCGACGGCCATGCTCGAGGAACTGAGGCGCGACCCCCAGCGGACGCTGCCCGAGATCGAAGCCCTGACCGGCCATGCCGCGGAGCGGGAACGGCCCCTGGACGCCGCCGTTCTCTCGGAGATGAGTGCCGAGGTCCTGATCGACGAGCCCCGCTACTGGAACAACCTGGGGCTGTTCCTGCGCGATGCTTCGGATCAGCTGGCCGAAGAGGCCGACCCGTCTCCTGAACTCCTCGCCGAACTGCACGAGCGTGCCCTGGCCGCCTACGTACGCTGCCTCGAGCTGAGTCCCCGCGACCCGCAGGTGCTCAACGACACGGCCGTCATCCTGCACTACTACCTCGGGCGCGAACTGGAACGGGCGCGGGCCATGTACGCCCGTGCGCGCGATCTCGCCCAGGAAGCCCTGGGTCAAGGGGAGCTCAACGCGGAGGAGAAGGAGCGCTACGGAGCGGCGCTCGAGGATGCGCTCGCCAACCTGCGCGCCCTGGACGAGGGCGGGCCGCGCCCGGACGAGGGTTGAACCTCCCGACGCGCATCGTCCGCGAGGTTCCGGCCGAGCCTGTCGTGAGCGTCGACGGGGCCTTCGGAGCCCCGGGCCTGAACCTCTCCCACTGGCCGGGCAACACCACGCCGCGTGAGTTTCGACACGACCTGTCCACGGGAAGTGCCCTGGCCTTCGCACGCCTCTCCGCCGAGGAACGCGAGCGCTGGTGCCCCGGCGCGAGCGCCATCGTGAACAACCACTTCGACACGGACGGGCTGTGCTCGGTGTTCGCCACGCGTTATCC
>JAUIEE010000093.1 GCA_030428965.1 bacterium
GTCGCTTCCATCTTCGGCGTTGGGCAGTTCCGAAGAAACCTGGGGCTCAGCGTTCGGCTGGGCTTGTTGTCCTTGGACGGGGGCCTGGACCAGGGCCAGGGGCAGGAGGAGCAGCAGACGATTCATGGCGAATGCGGGGTGGACGTACGCTTTGTCAGGCGCAGAAGTGTACGGGAGTGACCTCGAGAAGTCCCCGCAACAACCCTATCGGCATGGGCGAGGCCACCGGGCCCTTCCCCGGGCTCTTACGGGAGACCTACTTCGCCGACCGCCCCAGGGGCCACAGCCGCACCCTGGAACGCCCCTCGTGGACCCCCAGGAATCCGATCAGGGCCCCATCGGAACGCGCCAAGACCGCAGCCCCGTGCCAGTCCCGATCCAGGGAGACCGAACCGTCCAGATCCCAGCCCGCCCCGTCGGCGAGCAGGCGCTGGCGGGCCAGGGCCATCGGCGTCGTCGCCGGATCGGCCACGAGCAGGATGTCCTCCGGCTCCCGGGGGGAGCGCGTCCGAGCCAAGGGCCAAGCCGGCTGCCCACCGGGAACCGACACGGCTCTGGCCGCGATCCCTCCCTCGCTCCACGCAGGTGGCCCATCGACCCCCGCGCTTTCCCCCCCCAGCTCGAGGGCCGCTTCCTCCAGCTCTTCGTCCCCCGGAACGACGAGCAGTTCTTCCAGCCCCACCCAGTGGTCCCCCACCTGGAGCAGCCAGCCCAGGGTCGCCTTCCGCCGAGCGAACCAGCCCTTGGCCCTCCAACCCAGGCGAGCCCGGGCCAGCTCGGGAATCCCGCGATCGAGGGCACTGCCCACGGGTAGCAACGGGGTCCAATCCGCCCAGGATTCCTGCGCGGAGCGCTGCAGCGTGAAGCGCTGGCCCGTCTCGGCCGGTGGCCCGGGGTCGGTGGGCGTGGCCAAGCCCACTCCGCCCAAGAGCAGCGTGCGCAGGCTGTCCATGCGCAGGGTGAACCCCTCGGTCAGTCCGACGCTGGTTTCCAACCCACCTAGGCTGAAGAAGCGCGAGTCCCTCCGAACCAGGGAGACGAAAGGCGCGCGAACGTAGGCCCGCGCCTCGACCGAGCTCGCATCGTTTGCCAGGGCCACGGAGAGAATCGTCCCGATGCGCACGCCCCGGTAGCTCAGGGGAGCACCGGCCGTGAGCCCGTAGCGCTCCTCCGACTCGAGGAACACCTCCAGGCCTTCGGCGTCCAGCACCTCCCCGGGCGGCGGCTCCTCCAGGGCGATGAAGCTCGTCTGCCGCTGCGCGGCGTCCGCCCCCGGCTCGACGGTCAAGTAGCGCGCTCCGACCAAGGTCTCGAGCCCTTGAATGCCCTCGAGGGAAAGCCGGGGTCGCACGACCCAGAAGCGCGAGCCCACCCTCGCCAGGGAGCCGGCATCGGGCGCCAGCCGCACCTCAAGCACGACCCGAGCCAGGTCCGAGCTGAGGGTGACCCGGCGCACCTCCCCGACCTGGATGTCGCGATAGCGCACCTGATCCCCGGCCTGAATGCCGTGGCCGGAGCTCATCTCGACGCGGATCGCCGTGCCCCCCTCTCCCCAAGCCCTCCAGGCGAGCAAGAGGGCCAGCCCGAGGGTCACGAGGGGAATCGACCAGCTCACGGCCCGACCGCGCGCCACGGCACGACGCGCCTCGGGCAGCCCCTCGGTTCGCTGGTCGCTCACGGAGCAACCTCCTCGGCCTCGCTCCAGATGGCGTGGGGATCGAAGAGAGCGCTCGCGACCAGGCTGAACAACACGCAGCCCGTGAAGGCCAGGGCCGCGGGACCTGCCCGCACGTCGACCAGGTCCCCGATCTTCACCCAAGCAACGAGCACGGAGAGCAACAGCACGTCCAGCATCCCCCAACGACCGGCCCACTCGATGACGCGGTAGGTCCAGGCGCGGTGCGTCCGACCGAGCGCAGCGGAGAAGCCGCTGATCACCATGAGCCCCACCAGCTTCAGGAACGGCAGGATCAGGGAAGCCACGAGGACGACTCCCCCCACGAACCACTGGCCGTCGGCCAGGAGCCCCAGGCTGCCGCTTCCGATGCTGGCCTCGCTGCGATGGCCGAACTTCTCGATCGTCATCATCGGCAGCAAGATGGCCAGCGGAAACAGGATCAGGCCCGACAGGGCGCAGGCGAAGGCGAGCTGGTTGCGGTGTTTCGTCGAGCGATCCCGGTGCACCGTCGTCGCACAGCGCACGCACAGCGCGCGCTCTCCCTGCCCCAGGGTCGGGATCACCTGGATCAGTCCGCAACAGTGGCAAGCCCGCAATCTGCGCTCTTCCATCTCCTCAACCTAACTCCCGGCCATGGACAACGCACGTCCCGCGACGCAGGTCACCCTGCCCGTCGAACCCAGCGCCTCAGGAGCAGCGAGGCGACATCCGCTCCCAGGACCAAGAGGGCACCGAGCCCGATGAACAGCAGCATGTCATCGTAGTGCTGCCGTGCACGTGCATCCTGGACCCAGTAGCCCAGGGAGGAAATGCCCAGGAGGCCGAGGACCGTCGCTTCCCGAACGCAGGTCTCGAAGCGATAGAAGACGAACAGGGCATAACGCGTGAGCGCACCGGGCCACAGGCCGAAGACGGCCAGCCCACGACGATTCGCCCCCAGCATGCGCAGGGCGCGCAGTTCCCGGGGGGGCGTGTCTTCGATCGTCTCCGCGCCGAGGCGCCCCAGGATGCCGGCATTGTGCAGGGCCAGGGCAACGATGGCCGGCCAGGCGGTGGCCCCCCACATGGAGAGCAGCAGGAAGGCCCATACGTACTCGGGGATGGCCCGTAGCAAGGTACAGAGCCAGCGAACGGCCCGTCCCACCCGGGGCCACCATCCAGCGGACTGCGGCTCTCCTTGAATCAGGGGGTCGGGGCGCATCAGGCTGCGTGCACTCGCGAGGGCCAGGAAACTGCCCAAGAGGGCGGCCATCCCCATGGCGACCAGGGAAATGGACAGGGTCGCCCCCAGGGCCTCGGCACCGCGTTCGCGCCAGAGCCGAGCTCCCCAGTTCCAGCCGTCGATCCAGCCGGCTCCCGGTTCGGCCAAGGCCCGTGGGAGAGCCTCCTCCGAGAGGAAGCGTCGCAGGTTGCTCCAGCGCCGGGGGTCGCGAGCTTCGGAGAAGGCGACCTCTCCGCTGACCAGGGAGAACAGGGCCAGAGCGCCCAGAGCGATTCCACTCCACCGCAGCAGGGCACTGCGGGGTCGAGACCGGTGCAGGCGCTGAACCTCGCGCCGACGTTGCTCGGGGTTCATGCCACGAACCTCCGGCGCAGCGCAGCGCTCCAGGCCTCCAGGGCGAGCACCAAGAGCGCGAGGGCGTACAGGTAGGTCCAGACTTCGCGGTAGTGCAGGTTCTCGAAGGAGCGGTGCAGGTAGTAGCCCAGGGTCGGGTAGCCGAAGAAGCCCAGGATGGCCGACGAACGAATCGCACACTCGAAGCGATAGAACGCGTAGGAGGCCATGTCCGCCAGGGCGCCGGGCAGCCTTCCGAACAGGAAGAGCGCCAGGCCTCCGCCGCCCGCGGCGCGCAGGGCCGCACTCGACTCTCCACCGGTCTCGTCGATCAGCTCGGCGAAGACCTTGGCCAGGGTGCCCCCGAAGGGCAGGGCCAGCGCGGCCACGGCGCTGAAGGTGTTCAGACCGAAGGCCGCCAGGAAGAGCAGCGCCCAGAGGAGCTCGTGAATCGAGCGCATGCCCGCCATCACGGCCCGCACGAGCCCCTGCACCAGACGTCCCCTGCCCGTGCGTGAGTCCTCCCCTCCGCGCGTGTCCTCCCACCAGGCGTCGCTGGCCAGGAAGCCCAAGGGGACGGCCATGCCGAGGGCCAAGGTCATCCCGACCGAGGCGAAGACGATCGTGCGCAAGAGCGCTTCGCCCAGGCGCAACAGAAAGGGCGCGGATCCCGGCGGCACGAAGTCGGCTTCGTAGGTCCAGGCCGGTCGCAGGGCGGCCGCGAAGAAGTCCCCGCAGACCTGTGCGCCGGTTCCCCTGGGTACCAGATCGGCCCAGGAGAGCCCCAGGTAGAGATGGGCCCCCACCGCAGCCGACACCAGCCCTGCAAGGAGCACGCCCCGCGGCCCGAGGGGCCAGGGACGGGGGATCCTGGGAGCCTCCACTAGTCGGAACTCTCCTCGCGCTCCTCCAGCCGGTAGAGGTCTTCGAAGCTCGCGCTCGCGATCTGGGCCGTGGGCCCATCGAACACGACGCGCCCCTGCCTCAATCCCACGCAGCGCGGAAAGTACTCGCGTGCGAGCGTCAGGTCATGCATCCCGCACACGAGGGTCAATCCCTCCTCACGGGCCACACGACCGAGGAGCTCGATGATGGATCGCGACCGGGCCGGATCCAGGGCGGCTACGGGCTCGTCCGCCACCAGGGCACGCGGCTCCTGGAACAAGGCGCGCGCCAGGGCGACTCTCTGACGCTCTCCGCCGGACAGCGAGGACGTCCGCTCGAACAGCTTGTCCGCAATCCCCACACGCTCCAGGAGAGCGTGGACCGCCTCCAGTTCGAGGCTCCCCGGCCACACCAGGCGACGCAGCGCGCCCCACAGTCCGAAGCGGCCGAGGCGACCCGCGAGCACGTTCTGGACCACGCGCAGGTTCGGCACCAGGCAGTGCTCCTGGTGAACGAAGCCGACCTCCGAACGCGTGCGACGCAAACCGGGTCCGTCCAGCGAGGCGAGATCTCGGCCGTCCATCGAAACCGTTCCCAGGCTGGGTCGCACGGTCCGGTTCAAGAGTCGTAGCAGGCTCGTCTTGCCGGCCCCACTCGGGCCGATGACCGCCAGAACGTCACCCGCTGCGATGGAGAGCTCGACCCCCTCGAGCACGGCGCTGCCGCCCAGGGTGAGACCGACCCCTTCGAGTTGGAATCCAGCCGGCGGCCGCGACATCGCTCAGCGCAAGAAGTCGAGCTCTTCGGCCAGCGCTCGAATGGAGGCGAAGTCTTCGTTCTCGGCCGTGATGAGCCCGCCCTCCCGATCGACGGCTCGCAAGAGCTCGGGCGCTCGCATTCCCACCAGAGCCGTTCGGATGCGTTCGATGGTCCCGGTCCCGAACCACTCCTCCACGAGGGGATGGACGGTCCAGTTGTAGTCGGCGTACTCGGGGCTCACCCAGATCACGGAGCACACCTCGGGGTCCACCTGACCGCTCTCGACCATGCGATCGTAGGTCTTGTAGTTGATCGCCCCGGCCTCGAAGGTGCCCGCCTGGACCAGGAGAGCCGTCTTGTCGTGGCTTCCGGAATAGTGGTTCCTCGTTCCGAAGAACGCCTCCGGGGAACGCCCGGCGTACCGCCGAATGAAGGACTCCGGCATCAAACGGCCCGAGGTGGAAGACTCGGAGCCGAAGGTGAAGCGCTTGCCCTCGAGGGCCATGGGAAAGTCCTCGCTTCGCTCGAGCCCGGCATCCCTGTGGGCAATGAAGTAGGACTTGTAGTTCGGGTCCACCGTCCCCTGGGCCACGGCCCGAGCCCCGGGAACCGCGGAGCGAGCCTGGACTCCAGTCAAGCCTCCGAACCAGGCCAGCTGAACGTCGCCGTTCTTGAAGGCCTCGACCGAGGCCGAATAGCTGGAGGTCGGCACGTACTCCACGGGGACACCCAGCTCAGCGGCCAGGTAGTCGGCCACCGGACCGAACTTCTCGGCCAGCTCGGTCGTGTTGTCGTCGGGGATCGCCGTGAAGCGCAACCCCCTTGCACCGAGCTCGGTCCGCGAACAGGCGCCCAAGAGGAGCAGGAACAGCAGGCCGAGCGCGCGGGAGATGGAGCGGAGCGTCATGGTTCCAGGGGGCAACGTACCGGCGATTTCCCAGCCTCGCCCGCAGGGCGCGACTCTAGCAGCGGGCCCCCCTAGCCAGCCTGGGAATTCCCCTTCTTCCAGGCCACCGTGTCCGCGAGGATCCGTTCCGGCGCGAGACAAGCACGACGATCCTGGACCCGCACCCGCTCGGCCCAAGCACGGCCCGCCCAGGCGAAGGGCAGGAACAGGGCGGAGAGCCCGAGGAAGGCGGCCATGGACACGCCGTGCACGAGCCGATCCAGGAAGCCCGCACGTCGACCGCCCAGGCGCCGCTCGAGCAGCTCGCGCCCCGGGAAGAGCCATGCGGGGATCTGCTTCAAGACGGCCAGGCGAAAACCGAAGCCAGGATGGGCACGGCCGTCCCGGGGCAGACGACCGGGTAAGGAAGGCGCGGCCTCGGGCCGGGCAGCCTTCACCCAGCCACGGCACTCGGGCGAGAGCGCGAAGGTCTCCGCGACCAGGTGCAGGCACCAGCCCAGGTTCTGGCCGGCGCCCCAGGAGACCGCCCTGTCCGTGACCTGCCGGGGCTCGACCTCCCCGACCAAGGCCTCGAGCTCGACCCACAGGTCCAGCACCCACTTGAGTCGCAAGGGGTTGTCACCCTGCTGCAGAGCTCCCAGCACCCATTCCTCGTCCGGCAAACCGCCGCGCCCCTGGAGATGACTGACGAGATGGGTGGCGAGGTGCAGGAATCGATCGATGGGATCCAGGGTGAGACACGGGACGCCCAGGCAGCTCGTCGCCCTCGCGCGCGCCCAGAGGTGGTCGGGCTCGGCCGACCACCCGACCCAGCGACTCGAGAGCCGCCAGTGGATCTCCACCTCCCGGCGAAACGGCGTCACCGGGGCAAGCTTCAGGTGGAAGTGGCTCCATCGGTACCACCACACGGGAAACGCGGAGGGTCTGGGCACGAGACCGCACTCGGCTCCCACACGCACCGCCCGCGGCACGTCCTCCGCACGTACGAGCAGGTCCAGATCGCCCTGGGCCCGATCCCCCGCTGCGTAGCGGTCCGTGGCCAGGGAGGCGCCCTTCAGCAGCACGACATCGATACCCCGGCTGCGCAGCGCCGGCAGCAGGGCACCCAGGGTGGCCTCGTCTCGACGCGCATCTTCGGCCAGGGCTTCAGCTCGCTCCTTCAGCGCTCCAAGGGTCGCTTCGGGCAACGGCGCCCCGACCGCCTCCACGTTGCGAGCGAAGAGCACGAGCAGACCGTGCTTCTCCAGAGCTTCGACGAGCGCCGGGCTGGCTTCGGGACAGGCCTCGACTCGCTTCGTGAGTTCGGCCCCGCGCCGCGGCTCGGAGCCGAGATAGCACCCCGCGACCAGGATCTCGGCTTCGCCGCGCGAGAGCGCCTTCATGGTCGCCACCCCACCGCTTCGAAGATCCTCTCGACCGCGCCGTGGGGCTCCTTCCAGGAGAGCTCGAAGGCCTGGGCCCTTTGCAGGATGGCCGTCAGGGGATCCAGGCTGGCTTCACGATGGGTACCGAAGTTCAGGGCCGAGGCGGTCAGGTCGAGGAAGGCCCGGCCGAGGCCGGCCGGCGTCAACCGATTCGGACCCTCGGCGCTCCACGTCGGGGAAACGACGGCGGCCACGAGGGCCGGCTCGGAAACCACGTCGGCATCCAGGCTGCCGAAGGGCAAGAAGCGCGCCTCCCCGGTTCCGACGAAGGCATCGCGCCAGCGCGGAAAGTAGTCCACGCACTCGTCGCGGATCTTCAGCGCCCGGGGGAAGGCCACGGCGCGGCCGGCGACCGGGTCGTAGGCCAAGAGCTCGTCGGAGAGCAGCTGGGCCCCTGCGTGCAGGGCGGCGAGCACCAAGGTCGACTTCCCCGCCCGGGAGAGTCCGGGAAAGACCAGCGCCTGCCTCCTCCAGCCGACGACTCCCGCGTGCACGTAGAAGAGATCTCGCCGGCAGCGCATGACGGCGTGCATCAGCTCGTGGTTGAGGGCCCGCACCGCCTGTTCGAAGTCCGGGAGAGAGCGTCCCTCCCTTCCCTCCACCTCGACCCTCCAGTCCCCGTCTCTTCGCACCTCGGCTTCGATCTTGGCCGGGGCTCCCGGGGACGTCAGGCTGGCGCCGTAGCAGATCTCCAGGCGCTGCCGCAGCTCGTCCTCGTCCGCCCGGAGGCGAATGGAAACCCCCAGCAGCTCGAACCGGGAGGTGCCCGAACTCAACCCAAGAGGCCTTTGTCCCGCAGGCCGCTCAGGGTCTGGATCACGTCGCTGCGCAGGACGTCCTCGGGAGCGTCGAAGCGCTCCTGGGCAGCGGCGAGGATCTCGCCCACCGTGCGCTTGCCGTCGCACAGCTCGTAGAAGAACGCCGCCGTGGGATTCAGGACGCAGACCTCGTGCTGCGAGGCCTCATAGACCACCTTCTCGCTGCCCAGCTCTCGCACGTGGCAGTCGGGGGTACGGGTGGGCCTGTCCTCCATCCCGAACGGCTCCGTCGGGGCTCGGTTTTCATCCATGTCTTGGGGTCCGGGAAGAGACACCGGCTTGCGGTCTCCGAGGAAGCCTTCCCGGGAGAGTCGGGCCCAGGCCTCGAGGGTACGCCCCATGCTGTGGCGGAAGATGTCGCATCCGACGGGATTGGGACTGCCGAGCTCCCCTCCCTGGGTCACGTTGTCGTGGTGGCAGCCCCCGCCACAAAAATAGCGCGCCCAGCAGCGGGAACAAGTCGTCCTCTCGTCCAGCCCGTGCTCCTCCAGCCGGCGCGTCACGTCCCGCGTCACGCCTTCCTGGACGCTGCCCATGCCGAACTCCTCATCCTCGTAGAAGCGGTAGCACAGGGCCAGGTCCCCCTCGTGGGAAACGCCCAGGTAGTCCCGGCCTCCCCCGCAGAAGGTGGTCTTCCTCTCGCCCGACAACAGCCGCCCCATCAGCCCGGGGAACCAGCTCTCGGAAACCGGCCGCCCGGCACGAATTCGATCCTCGTAGTCGTCGGCCAGCGCGTCGTAGTGACGCAGGACGAGCTCGATGTCCTTCTCCCGGAAACCGTTCGTGCGGCCTTCGAGGTCCGTGGCGGGCGTCAGCAGGATCTTGCGAAAGCCGAGCCCCTCCAGGTGCTTCACCACCCGCAGGACATCCGGCTCGGCCCGGGTGAGGACCACGCTGCAGTGCGTCTCGAGATCGGTCCCCTCGCGGGTCTCGAGCAAGCGGCGAATGCCGGGCTCCGCCTTGGCGTAGGAACTTCCCCGGGCCGCGGGCCGCGCCGCGTCCTGGACTTCCGGAGGCCCGTCGAAGCTCACGCCGACCTTGACCCGGTGGGCGTTCAGGAAGGCGATGTTCTCCTCGCCGAACAGGGTGCCGTTCGTGGTCACCTCGAAGGTGATCCGCTTGCCCTCCTCCGCCGCCCGCTGCTCGGCGAACAGCACGGTCTCCTCGAGGATCGGAAAGTTGAGGAAGGGCTCGCCCCCGAAGAAGTGCAGGTGCGCCGGCTCGCCCGTGGGGGCCTCACGCAGCAAGAACTCGACCGACTGTCGGGCGACCTCGGGGGTCATCCGATCAGCCGGCTGATACGCATCCTCCCTGTCCGCGTAGTAGCAGTACGCACAACGCAGATTGCAGCCCTTGGTGAGCTCGAGAACCAGGGCCCGTACGGGCGTGCCCTCGACGTTCTTTTCGACGGCGTCGTTGCCCATCGATGGGCCAGGATCGGTCTTGGTGATCTCCTAACCTAGGAGGTCGACACCAGGTTTCATGTCAGGGCTTCCGCGGCCTCCTGGGTGAGGCGAACGGATTCGACGCGCGGGGCCTCGTAGGGCAGCTTGGGCTGCTCCTTCTGGCCCTCGGCTTCCACTTGGTTCTTCTGGTCTTCCATGGCTGATGCCCTCTTCTCGGGGGAGTGACGCCCAAGAAGGCGCTCCCGGGGTTCCCAGGATCATCGAGCTTGGGCCCAGGCGGCCTTGAGCCTCTTTACAAACGGTCCTCAGCCCCGAGAAACGGGTCGGCGGAACACGGCCCAACCCCTCACACGGCTCTCGAAACGGTCGTAGGCCCGCTGGTCCCGGTGCACTTCGACCACCTCCAAGCCCGCGTCCCGGGCCTCCTCCTCCAGGTCGGCCTGGGTCGGAAACACGTGGATGCACTCGTTGAGCAGGTACTCGTCCCCGCGGGAGTGGTCCGGACTGAAGCGCTCCAACCACCCCGGCCCCGCGTGGCCCGGCGCTCTTCCCGGCCAGATGTAGGCCGACAGGAAGGTCAGGTGGACCTTTCCCCCCTCGCGCAGGTGCTCGCGCGCGGAGACCAGCATGGCCACCCGCCGCTCCCGGGGCAGGACCATGTTGTAGAGCCCCGAGAGAATGAGGACGGCGTCGAAGGGAGCCCCCGGGGCCTCGAAGTCGTGGGCCTCCCCCACGAAGTAGTCGATCTCCAGCTCTTCCCTGCGGGCGTAGTCCCTGGCCCGCTCCAGCATGCCCTCCTCCCGATCCAGACCGCTGACCCGGACTCCCTCTCGAGCCAGGACCAGGCACTCCCGTCCAGGTCCGCAGCCCAGGACGAGGGCTCGCCCCGAAACGGGATGCCGGGTCAGGAGAACCTCTTCGAGAGGGGTGAGCCCCGCCTCCATGTTCTCGTCGAGGGAGGTGAAGGCCTGGATCGAGCGCTTCTCGTACAGCTCCCGGCGCTCTTCGTCCTTCTCTTCGGCCGAGAGGAGCGCAGCGCGTGCGTAGTCCACCGGGCGTCGCAGCCGTACGCTGGCCCGCTCGCTGAACCGCAGGAAACCGCTGACGACGCGCAGGATCATCCGCAGGCCGCCGCGCAAGAGCGAGGGTCCGCGATAGGTGCGCCGGAAGGGCCCCAGGACCAGGGTCTGGACCCCTCGCACCCCGAGGGCGTAGACGCGCCCGGTCCACAGCCCCAGGTGTCGCCGCCAGCCCGACGACACGGGCTTCCAGCCGGAACCGGAAACCCGGGAGGCCTTCACCACACCGAGGTAGCCCTCGTCCCCGACCTCGTCGAGGCGCAGGGCACTGTCCCCGCGCGTCTCGAGGCGCAGGCCGTTCGTCCGCAGGACCCGGTGGGCCACCCAGCGCAGCCCGGTCGAGCCGGGCGCCGTGTAGAACACGACCTCCCCGGGACGAACCTGAGAGAGCGGCCGCGCCTCGATGTCGAGCCACGCTCCGTCCGGAACCCAGGGTCGCATGCTCTGGCCATGGGCTTGAAAGCGCAGCCCGTGCCCACGGCGCAACGTCTCGCGGGCCAGGGACAGCAGGTCCTCGGTAGCCAGGGCCGAGCCCGAGGGCTCCCGGCCGGAACCTCCAGCGTCCTTGGAGTCGGAGGTCGAGCAGGCCCTCGGAATCCCCGGGAAGCCTGCCCCGGACAGATCCCCCAGGAAGCGCTCCACGTCCCCGCGGGCCTGATCTTCGCTCGCTCCCGAGCGGACGAGCAGCGCAACGGCTTCCTGGAACTCGCCCCCCTCGCGGATCAACTCGAACAGCGAACGCGCCGCGCCGCGCAGCACGACCGCGCGCGCGAACTCCACGTGGTTCTCTCGAACCGGAGCGGCCAGCAGGGCCCCCCGCGGGCCTTCGATCGCAACGACTTCGTTCGGGGAAGGTGACACCATGGCCTGGGCCGTACGCGGCGGGACTCATCGTGCAGCATCCGTGGCGCACAAGCCACCGTAGCCCGGGCGGATCGATCTTTGCCTGACGTAGCTCGAGGGGCAAGAATCGGCCCATGGATCGCCCGCCCACGCCCGCCCTGCCCAGGCTCTTGGCCCTGGGGATCTTCTTCGGCGTCACCGGGGCTCTGTTGCCCCAAGCCCTGGAGTGGGACGGCCTGGCCTTTCTTCTGCGCGCTCGCCCCCCCCTCGAGTTCGATCTGGCCCACCCGGGCTACGTCCTCCTGGTCCGCACCGTGTCCGAGCTAGGGCGCCCCCTGGGCTGGGGTCCGGAGACGTCGGCTCGACTTCTCTCCGCGCTCGGCGCGGGCCTCGTCTGCATCCTGCTCTGGAACGCGGGCGAGAGGCGCGGACTGGCGAGCGCCACGGCGCTCCTGGGGGCTCTGGCCTTCAGCACCAGCCTCTTGCCCTGGCGCCAAGCCGCCGTGATCGAGCCGTCCACCGTCAACCTGGCGCTGCTTCTCGTCGCCCGCAGGCAGGCCGAACGGTACGGCAGCGAAGCCTCGCCGGTCAGCGCTTTGCGACTCGCGCTGGCACTCTCCGCCCTCGTGTCCACCCACGTCGTCTCCATCCTCACGGTCCCCTGGGTCCTGCGCGGCGTCGGACGTCGTGCGAGACGGCCGGAGCTCTGGAGCCTGGCCTTCTCGGGCCTGCTCCTTTTCGGGGTCGCCCTCTTGCTCGGGCTCCCGGGGCGACTCATCGACTACGCCCGGGGCTTCTCGTCGGGCCCGGGCTGGCGAACGAGCTGGGGCCACGTCGAGCACGCAGCGAGCTTCCTCTTCGAGGGAGCCCCGTTGCTCTGCATGCTCGGACTCCCCTCGCTCTTCTTGCTGCGGCGAGTCCACCGCGGACAGGATCTTCCCTGGCTCGTCGGCCCTCACCTGGCGGCCTTCCTCCTGTTCGGAAAGCCCGTCGTCGCGCAGCTCCTACCCCTCTTCCTGGCCCTGGCCTTGGCCCTGGCCGGGGGCCTGGTCGCCCTGGAGTCCCGGCTCCACGCCCCCCTTCTCTTCGCCTTGGTCCTCGTCGCCCTGGGCGCCCAGACGACCCATGCCCTGCGGGTCGCCTTTCACAAGGCTTCGGCCCCCGATCCGCGCGCCCAGCTCACCCTGCACTGGGCAAATCAGCTCTCCCGGCAAGACCTGCTGATCGCGGGCCCTCTCACCCAGCACCTGCGGTGGTTCACCGACGTCGATGTCGTGGCCTTGCCCGAGCTGCTCCACGAGGCACGCTCCAAGGGCAGCGACGAGATCGAGTTCTTGCGCAACGCCCTGGACGGGAAGAAGGGCAGGACCTACGCCCGCAGGTTCGTCACGCCTCAGGCTCTGCAGTACCTCGTGGACGAGGGACTCGATCCGGGCCGCGTCCTACCCGACACGACCTTCCCCGTGACGACCTCACCCGCCGAGCTCCTACCCCTGCGTTCCGGGCCGTGACCTCGTTGCGTACAATCCCCCCATGCAGGACAACAAGCAAGCGGCCCGGGATCTGCTCGGCTTCATCGACGCCTCCCCGTCTCCCTTCCACGCCTGCGGCGAGGTGGCCCGGCGGCTGGAAGGAGCGGGCTTCCGTCAGCTCGAGGAGCTCGAGTCCTGGAGCCTCGAAGCAGGCGGGTTCTTCGTCGTGCGCGGCGGAAGCCTCGTCGCCTGGCTCTTGCCGGACGTCGGCGAGCCCTGGACCGGTTTCCGCATCGCCGGAGCCCACACCGACAGCCCCAACCTGCGGATCAAACCTCGGCCCGACACGGGACGGGCCGGCTACGCCCAGGTTGGCGTGGAGGTCTACGGGGGGGTGCTGCTCAATTCCTGGCTGGACCGCGACCTGGGCCTCTCGGGCCGTCTGCATCTACGCGACGCCGAAGAGCCCCATCTGTTTCGGATCGACCGCCCCATCCTGAGGGTCCCCCAGCTGGCGATTCACCTGGACCGGGAGGTCAACGACAAGGGCCTGAAGCTCAACCCCCAGAAGCACCTGGTTCCCGTGCTAGGGCTTGAGTCCGTGGACTACGGGGGCTTTCTCACCTGGCTCGGGGACGAGCTGGACGTCGATCCTGCCCGCATCCTGAGCTGGGACGCCATGCTGCACGACACGCTGCCCGCCAGCCTGTCCGGCGCACGGGAGGAGTTCGTGGTGGCCCCGCGCCTGGACAACCTGTGCTCCACCTTCGAGGCCATCGAAGCCCTGATCGCCCTGGCGGGTTCATCCGAGGCTCCGAAGTCGATCCCGGTCGTCAGCCTCTTCGACCACGAAGAAGTGGGCAGCACCAGCGCACGGGGCGCCGGCAGTTCGCTGCTCGGGACCCTGCTCGAGCGGGTCGTCCACGTTCGAGGCGGTGGGCGCGAGGACTACCACCGTGCCCTGGCCGGCTCCTTCTGCGCCTCGATCGACATGGCCCACGCCACCCACCCCAACTACCCGGAGCGCCACGAGCCCGGCCACCACGTGGCCATCGACGGCGGTCCGGTCATCAAGGTCAACGCCAACCAGCGCTACGCCACCGACGCCACCTCGGCCGCCGTGGTGGTCGACGCCTGCGAGCGGGCCGGGGTCCCCCACCAGCGCTTCGTCAGCCGCAACGACACGCCCTGCGGCTCCACCATCGGCCCCGTGACCGCGGCGCGGCTCGGCGTCAGCACTGTCGACGTCGGGGTGGCCATGCTGTCCATGCACTCGGCCC
>JAUIEE010000567.1 GCA_030428965.1 bacterium
TTCCCCTGGTCCAGGAAATGGACGGCTCGCCTCCAGGACCCGCCGTCCAGGCCTCGGGTTCCTGCGCGCGCTGCCACTCGAATGCGCCCGGAGCCAGCGCGATGCGCGACGCCGCGCAGCGCGCCATCGGTCCCCACGATCTGTGGCAAGGCACGCTGATGGCCAACTCGGCCCGTGATCCCCTGTGGCGGGCGTTCGTCTCGGCCGAGATTGCCGCCACCCCTTCGCGCAAGGCCGAGATCGAGGCCAAGTGCCTGGGATGCCATGCTCCCATGGCTGCCCAGGTGGGCCTCGACGATCACGGAACAGGCTCCTTGCTCCACGTCCTCGACTGCGACTCGGAGCTTGGGGAGCTGGCCCGTGACGGGGTCTCCTGCACGATCTGCCACGGCATGAGCCCGCGCGGACTCGGCACGGAGGCGAGCTTCTCGGGCGGCTTCCGCCTGGACGACGCTCGGCGCATCTTCGGCCCCCACGCGGACCCCTTCGCCATGCCCATGCGGCATCAAACGGGCTTCACCCCTACCCTCGGGCCCCACGTGCTCCAGTCCTCTCTGTGCGGAACCTGCCACACGCTCGAGACCGAAGCCTTCGCCCCCGATGGTCAACGGCTGGAGAGGACGCTGCTCGAGCAGGCTCCCTACCTCGAGTGGCGCAACTCCGACTACCGTGACGAAGGCGGGGATCGGGGCCCCCTGGCGCACAGCTGTGCGTCGTGCCACCTCCCCACGACAGGCCAGGACGGAGAGGTTCTTCGCACTCGCATCGCTCGCAATCCGGGCGGCCGCAACTTCCCTCCCACCCGGCCCCGCAGTCCCTACGGCCGGCACCTGTTCGTTGGAGGAAATACGCTCGTCCTTGGCATGTTGAGGGACCACCGGGACGAGCTGGACGTGCGGGCCCCCGCTTCCGCCATCCAGGCCACCCTGGATGCGACCCGCGATCAGCTCCGCCAACGCACGGCCCGGATCGCCATCGAAACGGTGCAGCTGGAGGCCGGCAAGCTCGCCTTCGAGGTCGTCGTGGAGAACCTCGCCGGACACAAGCTCCCCACGGGACACCCCACACGCAGGGCCTGGCTGCAGGTTCGTGTGCGCGGAGAGCAGGACGAGCTGCTCTTCGCCTCCGGCCTCACCGACAACGCGGGACGCATCGTCGGCTCCTCGGGCCAACCTCTGCCATCCGAGCTGGCGGGAGGCCCGATCGAACCCCATCGCGACGTGGTGCGCTCGGGCGAAGAAGTCGCGCTCTACCGCGCGGTGATGGCCGATACCCTCGGGCAACCCACACACACTCTTCTGCGCGGAGTCACCTGGCTGGTCGACGACCGCTTGCTCCCCAAGGGATGGAATCGGGAGCACCCCGAAGCCGACCGCACCGCGCCGGTGGGAACGGAGGAGGACGGGAACTTCGTCCCAGGCGGCGACCGAGTCCGTTTCGAGATCGCGCTCGGGGACCGGCGCGGGCCGCTGACGATCGAGGCTTCCCTGCTCTACCAGCCGCTCGGCGCACGCTGGGCCGCCGAGCTCCTTCGCTGGCCGACGCCCGAGGTCGCAGCCTTCGGAACCCTCTACGAGCGCGCCGATCGGACGCCGGAGGTCCTGGCCCGAGCTCGTTGGGGCGACTGAGTCCCTCCTGACGCAGGCGTTACGCGAAGTCCTGGACACTCTCTCGGACCGCTGACTTCATTCCCGCCCCGGTCTTGGGACAGGGCAACCCAGGCACCGGCCTACACCCGTGCAGCCGTGGCCCCGAGTTCGGGTCGGCCGCGGGCATGATCCGCACCCGTCTCCCGCGGCAGCTCGATCGTGAAGCCGGCTCCCCCCAGAGCAGAGTTGCCGAGCCGGATGCGGCCGCCCCTCGACTCCACGGCGGTCTTCGTCAAGGCCAGGCCGAGCCCGTAGCCCATGCGTTCACCCCGGGCGCCCCCCTGGTAGAAGGGCTCGAAGACCTTGTCCCACTCCTCCTTGCCGATTCCAGGGCCGCCGTCGTCGACGCGCACGACGATCCGGTCGTCCTCCCCCTCGAGCCTGACGTGGACGACCCCCTGACGTGGAGACCACTTGATGGCGTTCGTCACGAGGTTGCGTACGGCCAGGAGCAACGCCTCACGGTCACCCTGGATGGTCAGGTCCCCTGCGATGTCGAGCACCAGGTCGATCCCTGCCCGAGCCGCGACCTGGAACTCTCGCTTCAAGCGCAGGCGCACTTCGTCTCCCAGGTCGAACTCCTCCATTCGCTGGCTGGTCTTGGATCCTCCTCCCTGAGCACAGAGCGTGACCAGGTTGTCGACCACCCCAGCCAGGTCGCGCAGCTCTTCCAGGTGACTTTCGAGCACCCTCCGATACTCGACGGGCTCTCGCTCCCGGAGCAGGGCCACCTGGGTCTCTCCCATCAGGTTCTGGATCGGTGACCTCAGCT
>JAUIEE010000094.1 GCA_030428965.1 bacterium
CTGGACCGGCTGGGCGAGGAGCTCGCGGCGCCCGACGACTTCATGGTCGTGATCTCCTACAACCCCGGCTACCAGTCGGTCACCAAGGAGCTCAAGGAGTCGACGCGCCAGCGCTTCATCACCCTGGGCTTCGACTACCCGGGGCCCGAGGTCGAGGCGGAGATCGTGCTGCGGGAGAGCGGCTGCGCCCCCGAGGTCGCGCAGCGCCTGGTGGAGCTGGCCCAGGGCACGCGCAAGCTCCGCAGCCACGGCCTGGCCGAGGGCGCCTCCACCCGCACTTGAACCGGCACATCCATCTGGGAATCGAGAGCCGCCTGTACTCCGTCGACTCGCGGGAAGTGCCCCTGTATCGCTTCGACGTGCTGGTGTGTGGGAGCGGGGCCGCCGGGAGCGCCGCGGCCCTGGCCGCGGCCGAGTCCGGGGCGGAGGTCGCGCTGATCTCGAAGGCCGATCTGCAGGAGACCAACACGCTCTACGCCCAGGGCGGCATGGCGGCCGTTCTCTCCCCCGACGACAGCTTCGCATCGCACGTGACCGATACGCTGGCGGTGGGCTGTGGCCTGTGCGACGAGGAAGTGGTCGAAGCCGTCGTTCGCGGTGGGCCGCGGGCCGTCGAGTGCTTGATGGAGTGGGGGGCTCGCTTCGACCGCGACTCCGAAGGGGAGCTCGAGCTCTCGCGGGAAGGAGGACACCGCCAGCCGCGTATCGTCCATGCGCGTGGGGATTCGACCGGGCGCGAGATCCAGAGCGCCGTGCTGGGAGCGATCCAGGCCCACGAGCGCATCACGACCTTCGCCCGTTGCTTCGTGATCGACGTCCTTTGCGCGGCGGACGGTCGCGTGGTGGGGGCCCTCGTCAGTCGCGGCCCCGGAGACTTCGCGATCTTCTCCGCCGGCGAGGTCATCCTGGCCACGGGCGGAGCCGGGCAGCTCTATCGGGAGACGACGAATCCGGCCGGCGCTACCGGGGATGGGGTCGCGATCGGCCTGCGTGCGGGGGCCATCGCCCGGGACATGGAGTTCTTTCAGTTCCACCCGACGCTGCTCTACATCGCGGGAGCCGCCCGGGTGCTCATCAGCGAGATCGTGCGCGGCGCGGGGGGAGTGCTGCGCGATCGTCACGGCGAGCGTTTCATGCCCCAGAGTCACCCGGACGCCGAGCTCGCGCCCCGGGACGTGGTCAGCCGTGCGGTCTTCGAGCGCATGGTCGAGACCGAGGACACGAGCGTCTACCTCGACCTTTCCGACGTCGACGGCAACCCCCACACCCTGTTCCCGAGCATCAGTCGCATCTGTCACTTCTTCGGGATCGACATCGCCCGCGACCCTGTGCCCGTCCGGCCCGGCGCCCACTACCTGATCGGCGGCCTGCAGGTCGACGCCGACGGCCGTACGAGCGTCGAGGGCTTGTTCGCCGCGGGCGAGTGCGCCAGCTCCGGCATGCACGGTGCCAACCGCATGGGCTCGAACTCCCTGCTCGAGTCCCTGGTCCTCGGCGCCCGCGCCGGACAGGTCGCGGCGGCGAGCAGCCTGCCGCGCGGGGGCATGCGGGACTTCGAGGTGCGTCCGCCCCTCGATCCGGAGAGCGTGCCCCCGGGCATGAAGGTGAACATCCAGGACGTGACCTACTCCCTCAAGTCCCTCATGTGGCGCCAGATGGGCCTGACGAGGGAGGCGCGCCAGATGGAGGACGCCCTCTCCAAGATTCAGCTCTGGACCCGGGCCGTGCGCGCCCTGGGGGCCCCCGAGGAGAGGACCTGGGAGCTGTCGAACCTGTTGCTCGTGGCTCAGCTGTGTGCGGTGGGGGCCCAGCTGCGGACCGAGTCCCGCGGTGTCCACTTCCGCTCGGACTACCCCGAGCTCGACGCGCAGGGGCCCTACCACACGCGACTGTGCCCGGTGTTCGATCCTGCCCGCCTGGTCTCCCTGGAGGTCGAACACGTGCCCCCTCCGACCTCCCGCGCCTCGGTGTCCCAGTTCGCCGGTTCATGAGAACCTCGGAACCGACCGCCCCTCCGCGGGAGCGCGTGCTCGTGTGCGGCCTGCTCTTGCCCGAGCACCCCCGGGAAGACGGAGGCCCCTTGGCCGAGGCGAAGAGCCTGGTGGAGGCGGCCGGCGCCGAGGTCGTGGAGACGGGGGAAGAACCTCTCGCCCAGAAGCGTCAGCGGCCCGATCCCTCGACCCTGCTCGGCAAGGGCAAGGTCCAGGAGATCCAGGAGCTCCTGAAGCGCGTGACCGTCGACGCCGTGCTCGTGGACAACGACCTGACCCCGGCCCAGGGGCGCAACCTCGAGCGGGCCTGGTCGAAGCGGGTGATCGACCGCTCGGAGCTGATCCTCGACATCTTTGCCACCCGCGCCCGATCGCGGCAGGCGCGTCTGCAGGTGGAGCTGGCCCAGATGCAGTACATGCGCCCTCGCCTGCGGCGCATGTGGACGCACCTCGAGCGCCTGGAGGGAGCCATCGGAACGCGCGGCCCGGGGGAGACCCAGCTCGAGACGGACCGGCGCCTGCTCGACAAGCGTATCCGCGACCTCAAGGCCCGGCTGGCCGAGATCGAGGGGCGCAAGCGGCGCCAGGTACGTTCGCGCTCGGACTACTTCACCGTGGGGCTGGTCGGCTACACGAACGCCGGCAAGTCGACCCTGCTCAACCGCCTGACGGGCGCCGCGGAGCTCGTGGCCGACATGCCGTTCGCCACCCTCGACACCCGCACCCGGCAGTGGAGGTTGCCCGATGGGCGCACGCTCTTGCTCTCGGACACGGTCGGCTTCCTGCAGAGACTGCCGCACCACCTGGTGGCTTCCTTTCACGCGACCCTCGAGGAAGCGCTGAACGTCGACCTCTTGCTGCACGTGATCGATGCCTCTCACCCCGATGCCCAGACCCAGATGGAGGCGGTGGAGAAGACCCTGTCGGAGCTCTCGCATCGCGAAGCCGATCTCCTGGTGCTGAACAAGATCGACGCGGTCGAGGATCCGATCTGGCTGCACGTCCTGCTGCGCGACCGGCATCAGGACGGGGTCTACGTGTCGGCCAGGAGCGGGGAGGGCATCGATCGCTTGATCGAAGTCGTGGCCCGGCGCCTGGATCGCAATTCCTTCCTGGTGGAGATCCGGCTCGAGCTCTCGGACGGCCGTGGGGCCGCGGCCTGCCGAGCGGCGGGGGCGGTGCTGTCCGAGGTCGTCGACGAGCAGGAGCTCGTGCTCACCGTCCGGCTGTCCGAGGGGGGCCTCGGCAACCTGCGGCGCACCCTGGAGAACGAGGAGGCCTGCCGCATCCTGCGCTCCCCGGGTGAGCCGCTCTTGCACAGCGAACAGACCGCCTGAGGGCGGGATGGCCGCCGCGGCGCCTCGGGCAGGGTAGGCTAAGGACACGCGGAGCCCTGAGGGGACTCCGACCGGAAAGCCTTTCCCGTCCCCAAGCGCCATGAAGATCCAAGCACTCCCTTTCGTCCTCCTCGCCCCCGTGCTCGGTGCGGTCCTTTCCTGCAGCGAATCGGAGGCTCCGAAGCTGCCGCCGATGCCCGATCGCAGCGCCCCCGAGCGGCCGGCACCCAAGGCGTGGCTCGAAGCCGAGCGAACGGAGGAGGACTTCGGCGTCCTCTATCAGAACACGGTCGCGGGCACGAGCTTCAGCATGCAGGCCGCGGGAGAGGAGGACCTGATCGTCGCCCAGCTGACCCACGAGTGCGGCTGCACGGACGCGGAGCTCTACGTCCTGGACGGGGAGCAGCGCAGCGAGGTGGAGCTCCTGAAGCCGTACCCTCCGGGGACGCGCTTCGAGCTCGACGCCCAGCTCAACACCAAGGGCAAGCACGGCGAACAGCACCAGGACCTGGGGATCCTCCTGGGTGAGGAGGGGCTGGACCTGAAGCTCTTCACCCTGACGGCCGTGGTCGAGCCGTACCTGGTGGCGGAGCCCGCGGTCCTGAACTTCGAGCGCGTGGCCGCGGTCCAGGGCGTGAAGGACAGCACGGTCCTGCGGGCCCGGGACGGGTCCCGCTTCGGCGTGCGCATCTGGCGTGAGATTCTGTGCGAGGGAATCGAAGCCGAGCTGACCCCCCTCGACGCGGGGGACGATGGGCGCGCCAGCGAGTGGCGTCTGGACGTCGACGTGCTTCCGGGGAACTCCGGCCAGTCGCTCCTTTGTCGCCTCCTGCTCGAGACCGACGTCCCCAACGAGCTGGCCAAGCTCGAGGAGGGGGAAGAGGTCCCCATGCACCGCAGCGAGTTTCAGGTCGCCGCGCAGATCGAGCCGGTCATGAAGGCCTGGCCCGAGCGCGTCAACTTCGGGACCTTCCCGGCGGACAAGACCGCGGTCGAGCGCTTCATCATCCGCAACGAGGATCCCACCTTCGACCTGACCGGTCTACGCATCGCCCTGGCCGACGCCGAGGATCCGACCCAGGCCTTCGCCTGGCACGAGCATGCCACCTTCACCGCCGAGCCCATGGAGGATTCCCAGGACTGGCAGGTCCGGCTTCAGCTGGAGAACATCCCCGAACCGGGGCCCTTCTCCGGGGTGGTCCTGATCGACGTGGGGCACCCCTTCCAGCGCCACATGACGGTGCCCTTCGGGGGCGCCGTGGGCGCCCCCTAGGACGGACGCCTAGGCCTCCGCCGAGGCTACGCCGGAATCCTCACCCTTCTTCTGGCTGGTTTCCCCGGCCTTCTTGCGCTGGGCCTTCTTCGCCTGGGAGCGGCCTTCGAGCCACAGGAGAGTCGGGTTGGCGATGAAGATCGTGGAGTAGGTGCCGGCGACGATGCCGACCATCATCGCGAAGGAGAAGCTCTCGAGCACGTTGCCGGTCCTGAAGTTGAAGGCGAACAGGATGGCCACCGCCAAGAACGTGGTGACCGAGGTCAGGATCGTGCGGGAGAGGGTCTGGTTGATCGAGGTGTTCAGGACGTCCTCGAGGGAGGTCTTCATGCGCGGCAGGTTCTCGCGCACGCGGTCGAAGATGACGATCGTGTCGTTGAGCGAGTAACCGATGATCGTCAGGAACGCGGCGATCATCGGCAGCGTGATCTCCCCGTTGAGGAACCCGACCGCATTGGCGAGCTGCAGCACGCCCAGGGTGAGCAAGACGTCGTGGAAAACGGCCACCACGGCGGCGAAGCCGTAGCTGTACTCGGCGAAGCGCGCCCGGATGTAGAGCACGATCGCGAACAGGCTGATGGCCAGGGCCAAGAGGGCCTTGTCCCGCAGCTCGCCCACGACGGCGGGCCCGACGGTCGTCTTCGAGGGGATCGGTTCGGCCCAGGCGTAGGCCTGGCCGTTCGAGTCGCTCTGGTTGCGGAACGCCTCGCGGATACGCGACTCGAGCTCGATGGTCGAGCTTCCGGCGGAGGTGGTGCCCGTGGCCGTGTACTCGCCCGCGCGGTTCGCGGAAACGTTGACCGCCACGTCCCGCAGTCCGGCCTGCTCCAGCCGGGCCACGAGATCGTCGCTGGAGTGGTTGTCCTGCAGGATCAGGGTCATGCGGGCCTGGGCCGTGGCGCCTTCGCCTTCGAGCTCGATGCTCAGAGGGTTGGCGAGCAGGACGTCGGAGAGCTGGGTCTCGAGCAGCTTCTCGATATCGCTCTCGAGTCCGGCCTCGTCCTCGTTCCCCGCGGCTTTGAAGACCGCGCGGAAGCCGGTGTAGCCGCCCTCGGCCGACGAGTTCAGGATCGGCTTGACCTCGACCGAGTCCCCGATCTCCGCGATCGAGGCCACGCGTTCGCGCATGGAATCGATCGTCTGCGGGGTCTGGGTGACGAGCTGCACCTCGGATCCCCCGGTGAAGTCGATGCCGAGCTTGTCCTTGTCGGGGGTGACGATGAACCAGGCCAGGCCACCGACGACCAGCAGGGCCGAAGCCGTCATGGCGGCCTTGGCCTTGCCGAGGAAGTTGTAGTCGGCCTTGACCATCCAGGTCCCCATGGGGAACGCGCTGGCGCCGCGCGCGAGGCTGAAGTGCACCAGCACGCGGGTGATCACCAGGGCCGCGAACACCGCGGTGATGATCCCGATGATGAGCGTGACGGCGAAGCCCCGTACCGGTCCGGTGCCGACCTTGTAGAGGATGATGGCCGTGATGAGCGTCGTGATGTTCGCGTCGAGGATGGCGGACAGGGCCTTCTCGAAGCCGGTCTTGGCCGCTTGCTTGACCTTGCGTCCCTTGTCGATCTCCTCCCGGATGCGGTCGAAGATCAGGATGTTCGCGTCGACCGCCATACCCACGGTCAAGAGGATCCCCGCGATGCCGGGCAGGGTCAGCGTGGCCTGCAGGAAGGCCAGCCCGCCCATCAGCATCAGGAAGCTGGCCAGGAGCGCCACGGAGGCGAAGATGCCCAGGCTCCGGTAGTAGAAGACCATGAACAGGAGGACCAGGGCGATGGCCACCAGGCCGGAGAACAGTCCGCGCTGGACGTAGTCGGCTCCCAGGGTGGCCCCGACCTTCTCCTCGTGCTCGAGCTGCGGCTTGATCTTCAGGGAGCCCGAACGCAGGACCGTGATCAGCCCCTTCACCTCGTCGTCGGAGAAGTTGCCCTGGATGATGCCGGCGCCGGGCAGTGGGGAGTTGATCGTCGGGGCCGACTCGAGCACCCCGTTCAGGATGATGGCCAGCTGCCGGTTCTCGTTGTCGCGGGTGTACTTGCGGAAGTCTCCCTTGCGCTCGGTCTTGAACTCGAATCCCACCGCGGGGAAACCGAGCTGGTCCTGGCTGTTGAAGACGCGCTTGAGGTCCGAGCCCAGGAAGGTCGTCTCGCTGTCGGCCGGTCGCAGGACCATGGCGGCACGATCCAGCTCCGAGAGCAGCTCCTGCTGCTCGTTCTGGGGCTTGGCGGGGAACCAGTGGATCTTGGGGTGAGGTCCGCCGTCTTCTCGCGCGAGGTTGTTGAAGTCGGTCAGCGGGGCCTCGGGGTTGCTCGCGACCCAGGCCTCGAGGCGCGCGCGCTCGGACTGCTCGTCGGTGTCCGTCTCGAGCAGATCCCCGCTGCCCGCGAGGATCAGCCACTGCAGCTCACCCAGGTTCTCGATCGCTCCGCGGATGGCGTCGTCGCTGACGAGCTCCACGGTCGTGCCCGCGGCGTGGGGGCGGGGCGTGGTGCCGTAGTGTCCGCGGTTGCGGATCAGGAGCCGCGCTCCGTCCCGCCGGTCGTAGCGCACCTCTTCCTCGCCGATGCGGATCACGCCGCCGGCCTCGGGGAAGTTGACCGCCTCGGCGCCCAGGGTGAGGTAGCCGCCCTCGGAGCCGTCGTCGAGGTCCTCGGCCAGGCTGGCCTGCACGCCCTGGCTGCCCACGCCCAGGGTTCCCGGCAGCTCGATCACGATGCGGTTCGCGCCGCCCTGGCGGATGCTGGCTTCCAGCGTACCGGTGGGGTCGACGCGGTTGCGGATGATGTCGATCGTCTGGGCCAGGATCTGGTTGGGATCCTCACCCTGTTCGATCTGGCCCTCCTCCCGGGCCTTGTCGAAGTCGAAGCTGTAGACCAGGCGCGTGCCGCCCTGCAGGTCCAGCCCGAGGTTGAAGGGCTTGTCCCTCAGGAGCAGGAAGGCCAGGGACAGCCCCAGGAGGAGCGCGATCAGGACGATCTTGCGGGCGACGTTTTCGAGCATGGCTTTGGAATGGGGCGTGGGGGAGCCGGGTGGGGCTCGCGTCCGATCAGACTTCGACCTTCTCGGAGGGCTCAGGGGTCGATTCGGCTTCCTCGGCGGCCTGTGCGGCACGCTCGCGCTCGCGCTCCTTGCGCACCTTCTCGCCGACGAGCTCTTCGACGCGCGTCTGCTTGCCGACGCGATCGCGCAGGTAGTAGAGGCGGGCCTGACGGACCTTGCCGCGACGGGAGATGGTGACCTTCTGTACCCGCGGGTTGTGGAGCGGGAAGACCCGTTCCACGCCTTCCCCCTGGACGATGCGCCGCACGGTGATGCTGCGCGCGATCCCCCGTCCGTTCATCGTGAGGATGGTGCCGGTGAAGATCTGCACCCGCTCCTTGTCGCCTTCCTTGATCAGGTAGTGGACCTGAACCGTGTCGCCCACGTGAAGCTTGGGCAGGCGCTTCTTGCCCAACTCCTGCATCAGATCTTCCATACGGTTCATTGCGCTTCCCGAGGTCTCGGACCTCGCCTCACTGATTCTCTTCTGGGCCTTGGTTTAGAGCAGGTCAGGCCTGCGCTCCCGGGTGCGGCGACGGGCCTCGCGCTCCCTCCAGGCGGCGATCTGTGCGTGATCACCCTGGAGCAAGACGTCCGGAACCGTGCGCCCCCGATAGCTGCGGGGCCGTGTGTAGTGGGGGTGGTCGAGCCCGCCCCCGGCTTGGAACGAATCCTCCTCGACCGATCGTTCGCAGCCGAGCACTCCCGGGACGAGGCGAATGGTCGCCTCGGCTACCGCGAGCGCTGCGGCCTCCCCGCCGGAGAGGACGAAGTCGCCCATCGAAATCTCATCCCACTCCAGCTCTTGACGGATCCGCTCGTCGAAGCCTTCGTACCTTCCGCAGAGGCACAGGACCTGGTCCCTCTCCGCCAGCCGAGCTGCCGATTCCTGTCGGAAGGGCGTCCCGTCGGGCGTCAGAAGGACCTTGTGAAAGTCCCCATGCCTGGCTTCCAACCATTCGACGCAGTCGATGATGGGTTCGGGCTTGAGGACCATCCCGGGTCCGCCTCCGTACGGTCGGTCGTCGACGGTACGGTGTCGATCTCGAGTGAAGTCCCGGAAGTCGACCGTCCGTAGCTCCACCAGTCCCTTCTCCTGGGCGATCCCGAGGATGCTGGCCCCCAGAAAGGGTTCGATGGCCTCGGGAAACAGACTGAGGATGAGGAAGAGCACGGCCGGGTGACCCCCGGATAAAGGGCGGGAAAGCCTACGCTGAGGGGGGGCCCGGGTCAACGATGGCGGCCCGGCCCGGCCTCCCGCTGGAGCCCGGGCCCGGGGGCCCTACAATCCCGCCCATGTTCACGGGATTGATCCAAGCCGTCGTGCCCGTCCTCGCCTTCGAGCGCCTGGAAGGGGGGGCGGCCCTGCTCAGCCTGCCCTGCCCGCAGACCGAGGGGGAGGCCTGGGAGCCCGAGCTGGGGGAGAGCATCGCCGTTTGCGGCTGCTGCCTGACCGTGGCGCGCCGTGGGCCCGGCGGGGAGCTTCTGTTCGACCTCTCGCCGGAGACCCTCGAGAGGACCTGGTTCGGGCAGATGGAACCGGGTCGCCAGGTCAACCTGGAGCGCGCCATGCGCCTGTCGGATCGGCTCGGGGGTCATCTGGTGAGCGGCCACGTCGATGGTCTGGGCGAGGTCGTCGCCCGGGAGGAGGTGGGCTCGGGGAACTGGGTCTTCCGGTTCCGGGCCCAGGAGGAGAGCTTTGGCCGCTACCTGATCGAAAAGGGCAGCGTGGGCATCGATGGGATCAGCCTCACGGTGGTGCGTCCGGAGGGGACGACCTGGTCGGTGGCGGTCATCCCCGAGACCATGGTGCGCACGAACCTGGGGACCGCCCAGGTCGGCCAGAAGATCCACCTGGAGGCCGATCAGATCGGCAAGTGGGTCGAGAGCATCCTCAGAACGAGCTGAAGAGCACGCCGGTGAAGGCCTGGATCGGGGCCGCCTCGCGGTAGTCCTCGAGGCTGCGGGTGAGCAGCTTGACGCCCGCCAGAGCCTCGTCGTAGAGCTCCTGGTTCATCACCAGCTGCCCGATCGTGCCCTCCCCCGAGCCGACCTGGGACGTCACCCGCTCCAGGTTCGCGCTGGCCAGCTTGAAGTCGCTCACGATCTGGCGCAGGTCCTCTCCCATGGCCTCGTCCCCGAGCAAGAGGCCCAGGGGCCCCTCGCCCGCCTCCAGCCGCTGACCCAGGTTGCGGAAGGCCGTGACCGCCTCGGCCACCTCGTTCGAGAGGGCCTCGTCGGTCAGCAGCCGGCCCACCAGCCCGCGCCCGGCCCGCAGGTCCTCGGCGATGGTGCCCAGGCTCGAGATGGCGCTGCGGGCGCTGTCGGCCAGCTCCGGATCCATGACCAAGGCCCCCAGGAGGCCGTTGCCCTGGCTGATCTCCTCGGTCACTTCCTGCACGTTGGCGGACAGGCCCCGTAGGCTCCCCAGGGAGGCGGAGAGGTCCTGGGCCATCTGTTCGTCCGTCAGCAGGCGGCCGATGGGTCCCTGTCCGGCCCGCAGGTCGCTCGTGATCTGGTCGAGGTTGGAGAACAGGTTCGTGATCCTGGCCCGGTTCTCGTTGAGGATGTCGCCGATCGAGCCGAGGGCGGCGATGGGGTTGAGCTCGACGCTGCCGTAGAGCGCTTCGTCCGGCGCCAGCTCGAGGGGCGTGCCGCCGGGCGTGCCGGCGTAGATGTCCACCTTCCGTCCGCCCAAGAGCGTGGACTCCATGATCGTGATCCGCGCTCCTTCGAGCAGCTCGATGCGTTCGTTCAGGTTCAGGCGGGCCAGGATGCGACGGTTCTCCTCTTCGTCGGGCAGGTACTCGAGGGAGCGGACGCGGCCGATCCTGAGGCCCGAGATCATGACCGGGTCCCCCTCGCGCAGGTCGTGGGCGTCGGGGAAGTAGACCTCCATCTGGATGGGATCTTTGAACAGCGTGAAGTCCGTGAGGAACAGGGTGTAGAACCCCAGGATCGAGAGCGCCGTCAGAAAGAAGATGCCCAGCAGGAATTGGCGTCGGGTCGACATGGCGAGGGGCTCTAGTCGTACGGTTTCGCGAGGAAGCGCACTACGCGCTCGTCTTGGGAGCGGATGAATTCATCGGGCGTGCCCTCGGCGAAGACGCGCCCCTGGTCGACCAGCACCACCCGGTCGGCCACGACCAGAATGCAGCTGACCAGGTGGGTGACCACGATCGAGGTGATCTGGAGCCTTTCGGCCAGATCCCGGATCAAGTGGTTGATCGACATCGAAATCTCCGGGTCGAGTCCCGTGTTGGGCTCGTCGTAGAAGACGATCTCGGGATCGGTCACGAGGGCGCGGGCCAGGCCCACCCGCTTGCGCATGCCCCCCGACAGCTCGGGCGGCATGAGGTCGTAGGTGCCCCGCAGCTGCACCAGGGCGAGCTTCTCCTCGACCTTCTCCCGGATCACCTCGTCGGCGAGGTCGGTGTTCTCGCGCAAGGGCAGGGCCACGTTCTCCCCGACGGACAGCCAGTTGATCAGCGCCCCCTCCTGGAAGAGGTAGCCCATGCGCTTGCGCAACTCGCGCAGGTCCTCGCGCGAGATCGTGGACAGGTCGTGGTCGTCGACGATGACCCTCCCCGAGTCGGGCTGCACCAACCCGACGGCGTGGCGCAGGGTGACGGACTTGCCGATGCCCGAGGGCCCCATGATCGCCAGGGTCTCTCCGCGCTTGACCTCGAGGGACATGCCGCGCAGCACGACCTTGGGCCCGAAGGCCTTGGAGACCTCCTCGAAGCGGATGATGGATTGACCGCCGCCGTCCTTCATTGCTGGTAGAAGTACCACGTCATGAAGTAGTTCAGGATGATCACCAGGATGATCGAGTCGCGCACCGCCGAGCGCGTCGCGTTGCCGACTCCCAGGGCACCACCCCGGGCGAGGATGCCCGCGGAGCAGGAGATGATCGCGATCACGATTCCGAACACGAAGGACTTGAACAGCCCCGCGTAGACGTCCTTCGGCAGGGAGAACAGCTTGGATGGCGTCTGGAGCGAATCGATGACCGTGTCGTAGTAGAGGGCCAGTCCGACCCCGAGCTGGGAGCGAGCGACGAAGCCCCCGCCGATGATGCCCACCGTATCGCACAGGATGGTGAGCATCGGGCAGAGGATGGCCAGGGCCACCACCCGAGGAAGGACCAGGTAGCTCACCCTGTCGATCGAAAGCACCTCGAGGGCGGCCAGCTCCTCGCTGACGGCCATGGTCCCGAGCTCCGCGGCCAAGGCACTGCCCACGGCGGCGGCGAGGATCGTCGAGGTGATGAAGGGACCCATCTCGCGCGCCATGGAGAGGGCGACCAGGGTTCCGATCTGGTCCTGCTGGCCGATGCGCGAGAGCTCGAGCCCCGTCTGCAGGGAAACGACCATGCCGATGGAGAAGCCCACCAGGAGCACCACGTGCAGGACCTTGATTCCGCCCACGTAGAACTGATCGGCCACCAGCCCCCGTCGTCGGGGCAAGTGCCCCAGCTTGCCCACGACCTGGACCAGGAGGTCGACACGGTAGCCGGCCGCCACGAAGGCGCCGTTGAGGATTTCGAGGAAGGCCATGGGCTCTACTCGTCCGGCGGGGAAGGCCGCGGATCGCGCAGCTCGGAGCCCGCGCGTTCTTCCGGCCAGCCGGGACCGGGAAAGGCGACGGGCAGCATGTCGAATCCTTCGCCTTGCGTCACGCGCCAGCGCAGGAGTCCGAACAGAAGGGAGCGCTCCCGGATTCGACGACCGTTCTGCGCGTAGTCCCGGGCGGCCCACAGACCGGCCAGGGAGCGACGATCCTCGAAGCCGTCCTTTTCCCGGCGCCAGAGCCCGAGCAGGGAGCGTTGTCGTCGAACGTTGCCCCGGCGCTCCCACTCCCAGAGCTTCCACATCCAGGCGTAGTGGCGATCGATCAGCCGATTGCGCCAGAAAGGATCCAGGGTCGGAAAGGAGCCCCGGGCGTAGTCCCCGTCCCGTTCATGCTGGAAGAGGGGGAACAGCTTGCGCCAAGAGCTCTTCTTTCCCGTCTCGGGGTGTTCCCGATTCCAGGATTGCCACACGGGGATGGCAAAGAAGCTGCGTCGGCGGCCGTTCTCCCCACCCTCTTCCTTGCGCCAGTGGAAGATGGGCCACAGGAAGTTCTTGGTCTGGAGGCCATCCGCTCGGTGCGTGGAGGCCAGGGGCCAGAAGCGCGTACGCTCGACCTCGCCGGGGCCCCGCTGGAGCCGGACGAGGAAGAAGGGAGCGTCCACGGCCCAGAAGTCGCCCCCGCGGTCGTAGGCGAAGCCGAAGAAGGGCCAGAGGAAGGTCGTGGCGCGGTAGGTCCCGCGCCGGGTGCGGCCCAGGAGGGGCCAGACCATCCAGATGCGTTCGGCTCGCCGGGTCCCCAGGAGGTTGTCCTGATAGTGGAAGAAGGGCCACAGGAAGAAGCGACGGTCGTAGCTCTCGTCCCGGCGCGTGCGTCCCGCCAGGGGCCAGACGCGCCACCCGTTCTGGCGCCCGCCCTTGGAGCGATGGAAGATGGGGTAGAAGAGGTTGTGCGAACGATTCTCCCCGCGGCGCGTGCCCACGTAGAGCGGCCAGAGGATCCAGTGAATGCGGTCGAACGTGAGCAGATCCTCGAGGTCGCCGTAGAACGGGAACCAGCCGAAGTTGCGGCCGCGCTCCTCGTGGTGTTGCAGCACCAAGCCGATCGAGGTGATCAGGTTGGACTCCAGCTTGCCGTCGGCCTGCTCCTGGCGACTCCAGGAGTAGAGCGGGATTAACGAGGAAGCGGCCTCGCGTCCGCTGCGCCGCGCCGACCCCAGGGGCACGAGGAAGCGAGACTTCCACTGCCCCGGGCCGTTGCGGTCGAAGCTGAGGAGCGGGCCGACCGTGAGCTCGGAGCGATAGCGGTCGGCCTCTTCCGGCGCCACGACGTGACGGTAGAGGCCGCCCAGGGCTTCGGTGTCCACTCCGCCTCCTGCCCGGGCCACACGCGTATAGAAGGGGGCCAGGTGCAGGTCCGCGCCGGGGGACTGGCAGCCGAAGAGGGACGAGAGCGCCAGGGCCCAGATCCACGCGAGTCTCCGCGAGGCACGGGTGCCCCCTCCCGCGTTCGTCTTGCCTGGGGTGGCCATCGGCATGGTTTAGAGCCGCGATCCAGGCGAGGCAAGCGCGGTGGCCTGGGTTGTTCCCTCCCCAGACCCCTGGTAGCTTCCCGATCCCCGAGCCCGGCCTCTTCGATGCAGACCATTCTTTCCGGCATTCAGCCCACCGGGCGCCAACACCTGGGCAACTACTTCGGGGCCATCGAGCGTCACATCGCCAGCCAGGAGCTCGAGGCGAACCACTTCTTCTTCATCGCGGACTTCCACGCGTTGACGACGGTGCGCAACGCCGAGGAGCTGCGGGACAACGTCCTGGAAACGGCCGTCGCCTACCTCTC
>JAUIEE010000568.1 GCA_030428965.1 bacterium
CGCGGCTGACGCCGGGGACGAGTTCAAGCAAGCGGAACTGGCCCTCCGCGACCTCACCCACGGCGAGGTCGGTGTAGACCCGGTCGACCACGCCGAGCCCGGTGAGCGGATAGGTGCAGCGTGGAACCAGCTTCGGCTCACCGGACTTGGTGAACAGACCCATCATCACGTAGACGTCCTTCGCGCCGATGGCGAGGTCCATCGCCCCACCCACGGCAGGGATGTCGTCGGGGTCGCCGGTGTGCCAGTTGGCGAGGTCCCCCGTGACCGACACTTCGAAGCCGCCGAGCACGCAGATGTCGAGATGGCCGCCGCGCATCATGGCGAAACTGTCGGCGTGATGGAAGAAGGAGGCCCCGGGCAGCGTCGTGACCGGCTGCTTGCTCGCGTTGATCAGCTCGGGATCCTCGTCGCCCGGTGCGGGGCGCGGGCCCATGCCGTGCCTGGTAGGCTGATCTCGGTGCGTCTCTCCCTTCGTTTCCTGCTGGCTCTCCTCCCCGGCGTGGCTTCCTGCCAGGCGCTGCCCCAGGAGGAAGTCCTCTTGCCCAGCCGCTTCGAGCGCAAGGCCGCGCCCCCCGACGCGCACAAGGAGCTGAAGGCCACGGTCGGCGTGCGTGAGTTCGACGACGGGGCCTGGGATCCGCTGGAGAGCCAGGTGGACTTCGGGCTCGACTTCGCCGAGCGTATCGAGCGCACCTTCCTGTGGCTCGAGGGAGGGCTGGCCACCTCCTACGATCGCACGACGGTCACCGTGATGGGGGAACGGGTCGGGATCGACGCCCAGACCTTCGAGGCGTCCGCCGGGTTGATGGTCCCGTTCGACTTCGAAGCCCTGCGGTTGCGGTTCTACGTCGGCGCCGGGGCTTCCCTGTTCTTCGCGGACGTGGAGAGCCGCACGGAGACGTCCAGCGACTACGACACGACCCTGGGCGGCTACGCCAAGGCGGGAGTCCTGCTCAGGATTTCCGATGCGACCTTCATCGGGGTGCAAGTCCGTCGCTTCGAGGGTGCCGAGCTCCAGTTCGAGGACTTCGACGCCGATCCGGACTCCGATCAGCTCTCCGTGGTCTTCACCACGTTCCTCTAGCGCGGTCCCGGAGGTCGCTGGGGCCCGGATTCCGCCTTTCCGTCAATTCCGCCGAGAGCCGGGGTCGATATCCGCCAGGTGTCGTCCTCCCCCCGCACCGACTGGCTCCCCCTCGAGGTGCCCCTCATTCAAGGGGGCATGACCTGGGTCAGCCGCCACGAGCTCGCCGCCGCCGTCAGTGAAGCCGGCGGCCTGGGCACCCTGGGAGCCGGCGGCATGGATCCCGAGGAGCTGCGGGACGAAATCCGTTCCGTGCGGGCGAAGACCGAGCGTCCCTTCGCCGTGAACGTGCCGCTGGTGCTGGTGCGGCCGGACCAGGACCAGGAAGTTCTGGGGGAGCTCCTGAAGGTCGTACGCGACGAAGCGGTGCCCGTGGTCGTGACGGGCGGCGGTTCGCCTGCACGCTACACGCCTCTCTTGAAGGAAGCCGGACATCGGGTGATGCACGTGGTCCCCTCCGTTCGGCTGGCCCTCAAGGCCGAGGTCTGCGGCGTGGACGCGGTCGTGGCGGAGGGGTGGGAGGCCGGAGGACACATCGCGGCCAACGGCCTTTCCAGCCTTACCCTCATTCCCCAGGTCGTCGATGCGGTCTCGCTGCCCGTCGTTGCGGCGGGAGGGATCGCCGATGGACGGGGCGTGGCGGCCGCGCTCGCCCTGGGAGCCTGCGCCGTGCAGCTGGGGACGCGCTTCATCGCCACCCTCGAGTGCAACGCGCACCCGGCCTTCAAGCACGCCGTCCTGGCCGCCGACGCCGAGGGCGCGGCGGTCTACTGCCGGGACTACCACGCCAGCCGTGCCCTGCGCTCACCTCTCGTGGAGCGCCTGATCGCCATGGAGGCCGAAGGGCGTTCCCTCGAGGAGATCTTGAACCTGCGCGGACGCCACCGGGCACGCCAGGGATGCATCGAGGGGAACCTGCGGGAGGGCATCCTGCCCGCCGGCAGTGGGGTCGGTCTCGTCAGCCAGATCGTGTCCGTGGCCGAGCTCATGCGCGAATTAACGGAGGGCTGCGACCAGGCCCTGCGGGAGGCCGTCTACCGGCGATCGTCGAGGCCGTGGCGGAAAGCAGCCTAGTCGCCGGGCCCCGCTCCCGCTGGAGTCTGCTCGATCCGCTGCGCATTCTGGCCAGCGTGGCCGTGGTCACCAACCACGTGCGCGGTCACATGCTGTTCGGGATCGCCTTCGGGCTGTTCCTGTTCCTCTTGATGATGTTCGCGCTGGCGTCCTCCACGACGCGCATCGAATCCATCGGTAGCTACGCGCGCCGCAAGGCGCGCTTCATGGGGCAACCCTGGCTGCGCTGGTCGCTCGTCTACC
>JAUIEE010000095.1 GCA_030428965.1 bacterium
GAATGGGCGCCTCGACGATGACGGCGTCCACCATGGTGAACGAGTCGGAGCCTCCTGGGCCGGTCACGGTCAGGGACGTGGTGTAGGTTCCCGGAGTCGCGTAGACATGCGTCGGACTGGCCTCGGTCGAGACGCTGCCGTCTCCGAGGTCCCAGGAATACGAGGTGATCGCCCCCGTGGACCGGTCCGTGTAGTTCACCGCCAGGGGCGCGACGCCCGTGCGGGGGTTGGCCGTGAAGGCTGCGTTGGGAGGCAGGGCCGGCGCCTCGACCACGATCAGGTCGGTCTTGGTGACGTCGTCCGTTTGTCCGGCCCCGGCGACGTTCAGGGTCACCGTGTAGACACCCGGATCGTTGAACAGGTAGGTCGGATTCTGGATGTTGGCCGTCCCGCCGTCTCCGAAATCCCAGCTCCACGTGCTGGGGCTGCCCAGGGAGGCGTCGGTGAAGCTCACCAGGAGCGGTGCCGTGCCGGCCAGGGGGGTGGCCGTGAAGTCGGCTTCGAGAGTCACGGACTCTTCGCCCGATTCCTCGCCTTCTTCCCCGGCCCCTTCCTCTTCGCCGCCGCTGCCACCGGTCAGGCGGCCGTCACCGGTCTCGGTGCAGGAAGTGAGGCCTCCGAAGAGGAGACCCAGGAGCATCATCCAGCGTTGGGGATGGAGACCGTTGGAGATGGTGTTCAGACCTTGGAGGAGATTCGCGCGGCGCATGTCCCAGTTCTTCCGTTCTGGACGCTGGAGCGCGCCCTTCCCTTCTTCCTGTGAGCGAGCTCGATGGGTAGCGAGCTCCCGGGACCTTCCCTGATCCCGGTCGTTGCGCGGACTCCTCGGCCCGGCTCTCAGAGGCTCTTGAAGGGAACCAACGGTTTCCCCGGGGCAGGCTGTATGGCCTCTGTTACCCCGGAAAGGAGCGCTCGATCGGCACCTGACGTCCCGGAAAAGCTCTCTGGCTCGGTACGGGGAACGTTATGCAACGGCTGCGGCCTTGGCCGTGCCCGTCGCTCAGCGCTGTCCCGGCTCTTGGTCGAACTGACCGCCTTGGAGCTCGTCCTGCACCGTGAAGGGCCGCGGGGTGAAGCGCAGGGTGGTGAAGAGCTGGTTCGGCTCGAGGGGGGCGCTCGCCACGGCGACGCCGGTGCAGGGGTCGGCGTCCTGGAACAGGAGCCCCCCCAGGACCTGCACCGCCTCGTCGTCTTCCATGCGAGCGACCTGCGTCGCACGGTACTGGTCGACAGGGGCCACGAACCGGTAGGTACGCAGGGGCAACAGCACCCAGTTCGCGGGAAGGCAGCTTCGTCGGTTGCGAGGCGAGGTGGCCGCGGTCCCTCCGCGCACGAGCTTGGGCTCCGTGGGCGAGGTCACGTCCCAGATGGCCAGGTTGAAGCCGTTTCCGCAGGGAGGCGCCGCGGAAAGGACACCATCCAGCACCACTTCCTTGACGCGAATCGGCTGCTTGGGTCGGAACTCGATTCCGACGTAGGTGTCGGGAGGAGCGACCAGGGGAGCTTCCAGAGGAGTGTCGGCTCCGGGGCTGGTCAAGCGCTCCCCCATGGTGCGCAGCCTGGCATCCGCGCCGGGCATCGGGGCCGTCTTCACGCCGTTCAACATCACCCGCCCACTGCGATAGACCGTGATCTCTCGGTCGGTCAGGTCCGCCAGGGGGACGTCCCCCAGCTTGGGGTTGACGTGCCGGTCGACGCGGACGGGCCCCAGGTCCTGGCGGTTGGGAAAGTCGACCGTCACGTCGAAGAAGACCCCGTCGCGCGGGTTCTGAGGATCTTCCCCCGGCGGCAGGGCGAAGTGCAAGGTGTACTCGTTCTGGTTCAGGTAGCCGTGGGAGCTGGCCACGAACTTGCGGCGGCGGATTCCACTCTCCCCGCGGACGCGGATCTCGACGTTGGCCCCGAACTCGTTCTCCAACCCCCGGGACACCGTCGACGAATCGCGCACGACGCGCACGCGCACGTGGGTCAACTCGTCTTCTGGAATTCCGTCGTTGAGCACGTTCTCGTAGAAGTGGCCGACGGAACGGAAGTTCCCCAGGGCGCAGTCGAGGTCGCCATCCTTGTCCCAGTCTCCCCAGGCCGGGGTAGCCGCCGTGAGATGCTCCGCGGGAATGTCGGTGGTAGCTACGCTGAATTGCGCCACGCCCGTCTCCATCAGCAGGTTGCGCCGGAAGACCTGCCGCGTGGTGAAGTCGATGTCTCCGTCGTTGTCCCAGTCCTCGGCACTCATACCCAGGTTCAACCCGATGAAGGGCGTCTGGATGATCCCCCCTTCCCCCAGGAAGAAGTTGCCGTCGCCGAACGATTCCCACACCCGCACGCCGGCACCCATGTAGACCGCGAACAGGTCGAGGTCTCCGTCCATGTCGTAGTCGAAGAACATGGCCCCCTCATCGAGGAAGGTGCTGAGCTCGATACCCGAGCCGTTCTCCGTCATCGCCTCGAAGCGTGGTGTGTCGCTGGTCGTCAGGTTCTGGTAGAGCACACCGTGGACGTACAGATCCAGGTCGCCGTCCCCGTCGTGATCGGCGAACTGAGCCCCTTCCGGCCGAGCCGTCTCGGCCGGCACGTTGAACAGACCCACGTCCTGGGCCATCTCCTGGAAGCGATATTCGTTCAGCTTGAAATCGAAACCGGTGTTGAGCAGGAAGGCGTTGCCCTCCAGGGGATAGGCCGGGAAGAACATGTCGACGTTCCCGTCGCCGTTGACGTCGCCCCAGCAGATCGTCTCGGACTGCCGGGCGCAGGGCTGCTGGTCGATGACGAGGGTGTTCTGGGCCACATCGATGAAGAAGAAGAAGTCCTGACTGCCCAGGTTCTTGAGCAGGTGCAGGCAGTCGTCCCCGGTGATGTCGTCCCGGGGCTCGGTGGCCAGGTCCGGCCAACCGTCGTTGTTGTAGTCGGCGAAGGAAGACCCGTAGCGCTTGTTGGTCTCCGGGAGGATGTCGTCGAGGTCGAAGGCCAGGGTCCAGTCGAGCCCCCCCTCGTTGTGCCAGACGGTGCCCGACTCGCAGGCAACCATGTCGATCCAACCGTCCGCGTCGTAGTCTCCGAAGGACATCCCGCGGGTCTTGCCGATGTCGAGCCCGGCGGGGTGGGCCGTGCTCGTGAACAGGGACAGGGGGACCTCCACCGGCCCGGAGGGTGCATTCTCGATGGGCTCGAGGACGAAGAGGAGGCTTCGTGTAGCTCCGACCCCGATCTCGTACAGCTCCCAGACCAGTCGCCTGACGTGCTTCCCCGGCGGTCGGTCCAGGTATTCGGGCGGGTAGGACCAGGCATCCGCCCCTGGCTGGAGGAACTCCCGGGAGTAGTACACCTCCTCGAGTCGTTCCTCTCCGACGTTGGTCAGGTTCACCGACACCAACAGCAGGTCCTCCTGGGGCGCCAGCTCGAAGCGTGTCTCGATCTCCAGGTTGCCGGCGCGGGTAACCGAGCGCACGAACTGGGGATTGCCTTCGAAGGCCACGGGCTCGACCGGATCCCGGCGCGCCCAGTCCGGGCGCACCCCGGTACCGCTGGCCTCGTGCCGACCGTCGGAGTCCTCGTACTGGACGCCAAACCAGTCGGCGAACCCCTGCTTCAGCTCGGCCACGGGCCCGTCGATCGTCTTCAGCCCCAGCTCGGGGATGTCCAGCAACAGGCCGTCGCGGTGGATCCGCACGCGGAAGTCGCCGCGGGCGAGGGTCGCGCTGGTGGACTCGGGCACCGCCATGTTCTGTTGCGGCGCAAGGGGTGCAGGACCGGGGAGAGGTCCCAGAGCCAGGAGGAGAATGCCGAGGGGGTGCTGCATGGTCCGTCCGGAAAAGGGGGCCCACGAGTCTAGTTGCGGCGCGCCCCTGGGGTGTGGAAAGACACCATTAATGGTCCGGTGAGGAGAGCTCCTGGTGCAGGCGTGCCCGGATGTAGCTCCATTCACGCTCCACGGTGCGCAGGGAGATCTCCAGCGCCTCGGCCGTTTCCTCCGCCGTCAGCCCGGCGAAGAAGCGCAGCTGGACGATCTGGTACTTGCGCAGGTCGTCCTTTTCGAGACGGGTCAGGGCTTCGTCCAGGGCCAGCATGTCCTCGGCCGGCGCCTCGATGGCGAGCACCAGGTGTTCGGTTTCCGTGCGCTTCCAGGCTCCGCCGCGCCGCAGGGCGGCCTTGCGGCGGGCCTGTTCGACCAGGATGTCGTGCATCGCCCGGGCCGCGGCGAACAGGAAGTGCCGGCGATTCTCGAAACCGGGATCCTTGCCTCCGAACAGGCGCAGGTAGGCCTCGTGCACCAGGGCCGTGGCCTGCAGCGTCTGTCCCGGGGCCACCCGGCTCATCTGGGCGGCCGCCAGGGTGCGGAGCTCGCTGTAGAGCAGAGGCAGGAGGTCGTCCCGCGCTTCCAGATCCCCGCCCTGGATGGCCTGGAGAATCTGGGTGACGCGTACGTCGGGCTCGGAAGGCACGATTCTTGAGATTCCTTGGCGGCTGGGGCAGCTCGTTTGCGGTGAGAGGGTTGCCGGTCGGGAGTGAACGCTCGCCCGGCAGCTTCAGAGACGATTGTAGAGCAAGGGCCCCGGGCTCGCGCCCAGGGTCCCGAGAGACCTCGAGACCGTGACGGAGGCGGGTTCCATCTCGCCAGGGCCTGTCGGAACGGAAGCCAAGCCCCCTTCGTCCCGGTCCCGGGCTCTCGGCTCGGGGGCGTTTCGCCGCCCCGCCGGGCCGGGCTAGGATCCCAGGGCATGGGGAGCGCGAGAGACATCCTGGTTCTGCTGGGGTACGCCCTGGGGTCAGCGGCCTGCAAGCCAGCGGAGGCCGAGCCTCCCCGCTCGGCGGTCCTCCTGACCCTCGACACGACCCGCGGCGACGCGCTCGGCTGCTACGGAGGCCGCCCCGAGCTGACGCCGCACCTCGACCGCCTGGCGACCGAGAGCCTCCTCTACGAGCGAGCCTACACCGTCGCCCCCCTGACCCTGCCGGCCCACGCCTCCATGATGACGGGGCTATACCCTCCCCGTCACGGCATCCGCGACAACGGTGCCTTTACCCTTCCTCGTTCCGCCGAGACCCTGGCCGAACGTGCCAGGGCCGCAGGCTTCGAGACGGCTGCCTTCGTCTCGTCGGTCGTCCTCGACCAGGGTTTCGGCCTCGAGCAGGGCTTCGAGATCTACGCAGCCCCTCGGCACGACTCCCAGCAGGTCACCTCCCACTATTCCGACCTGCGTGCTTCCCAGGTCGTGGCCAGGGCGCGCCGCTGGTTGGAGGAGCGCGACCCAGCGCGCCCGTTCTTCCTGTGGGTGCACATCTGGGACCCCCACGGCCCCTACGAGCCTCCCCCTCCCTTCAATCGCCTGGCTCCCGAACACCCCTACCTGGGCGAGGTTGCCGCTGCCGACGCCGGCGTCGGTCTGCTCGTGCAGGGCCTGCGGGAAGCCAACGTGTGGGATTCCACCCTGTTCGCCGTGGTCGCCGACCACGGCGAGGCCTTCTTCGAGCACGGGGAGTTCAGCCACGGCGTCCTGTGCCAGGACACGACCATGCGCGTCCCCTTCCTGCTGCGTTACCCCGATGGTTACCGCGCCGGAGAACGGGAGAGCGCCATTGCGAGCGTCGCCGACGTGGCTCCAACCCTGTCGGTAGCCCTCGGTCTGGGGTTGCCCGGGAACATCGACGGCGAGAGTCTCTTCCGCCGATCGGTCGGGCCCGAGCGCGGCGCCTACCTGGAGTCCTACCACGGCTACCTGGCCTACGGCTGGAGCCCCCTGGCCGGCTGGGTGGACGGCCAGGGCAAGTACCTGCACAGCTCGATGCCGGAGTTCACCACGCCCCAGAACGACCCGGACGAACAGCGCGAACAGGCTGCGGACAGGACCGACCTCGAGCGCTACCGGGGCCACCTGGCCCGCATCGGCCAGCTCGAACCTCTCCCCCGCAGCAGTGCGGGACCGGAGAACGAAGCCCTGCGGGCCAAGGTCCGCAGCCTCGGCTATGCCGGCTTTGGCCAGGGGGAAGAGCGCCTCCCGAAACCGCTGGAGCCCTCCGAGCTACCCAGCCCGAAGAGCCGCATCGCCGAGCATCGCCAGGGTCTCGACGCGCTGGGACTCTTCAACGCCGGAAGGTACGCCGAAGCCGAGGCCCTGCACCGACAGATCCTGGCGGGGAACCCGCGCAACTACCATTCCCTGGAACGGCTGGCGGTGTGCCTGATCCGCCAGCAGCGCTTCACCGAGGCCATCGCTCCCCTCCAGCAGGTCATCGACTTCGGTCGGGCCTCGGCCAGTTCCTACGTGAACCTCGGGATCTGCATGCGCAAGGCCGGCAACCTGGAGCGCGCCGTGGCGCTCTTCGAGCAAGCCCTGGCGACCGATCCCAACCAGGTGCGGGCCCTGGGCAACCTGATCGGACTGCACCGAGCCGCAGGCAGAGCGGCGAGCGCCGCCCCTCTCCTCGAGCGCTTCGAGCAGTTGACCGGCACCCCCTTTCCGGACGGAGGCTAGCGGGCCTTCTCGGGCCACAGGAGCTCGCGAAACAGGTGCAGCTCCAACGCGAAGGGCAGGTAGCCCAGGTAGCCGAGCCAGGGCATCTCGAACAGCTTCGGCTCGGCCACGAAAGGGATGTGGTAGATCCACTTGGGATAGGAGTGCAGGTTCCACATCTCCCAGAAGAACCCGCACACGAGACCGGCGACCCACAGGGACGTCCACGAACGCCAGTCACCGGCGCGCAGATCGCGCGAGAGGGTCCGACGGCCTCGCCAGGAGCAGACGGCCTCGAGAAGGAACACGCCCGAGACCCAGACCAGGGGAAAGAACACCCCCGGCCAGGCGAAGGTCAGGAAGAGCATCGCCAGACCGAGCGTGAAGAGTACGCCATCCCATCGAGGTCCCGTGGACAGGCGCGCCAAGCCCCGCATGCGCTGCACCGGTCCCAGGCTGGCGCACAGCTCCGCCGTACCGAGGACGGCGGGCATCACCGTCGAGAAGGCCAGCGAGCAGAGGAGGAAGTAGCTCAGGTCCCCGAAGTGCTCGCGACCGACGTACTCCCAGTTGCGCAGGCGAAGATTGCAGAGCTCGAAGACCCACCACAGGGGCACGGACAGGAGGAACAGCTGCGCAACGTGCCGGGCCGAGCGCTGGATGGGCGAGGTGCCCGTGCGACGCAGGGTCCAGGCGTCCACGACCAGCACGTAGCCGAGCCAGAGAAAGAAGAACCCCACGTGGGTTCGCAGTCCCGGCCAGAACCAGTTGAAGGGCCAGAAGACGAGGATCAGCCCCAGCCCGACCTTGCCCCAGGGGGCCTGGGCCCCTGCGCCGTTGCTCTCTTTCAAGTAGTGTCCTCACCTGCGCGCAGCGAGCGCACCCAGGTGAGGATCCAGGAGGAAGCGTGCCCTGTCCAGGGCCGTCAGAAGGCTCGGAGTTCCCGCGGCGATCTTCGTAGGACGTGCCGACGAAGGCGCTGCTGGGGACGCCGGGAGTCGAGGCGTTCGGCCAGGCGCTGGCGACGCTCTTCCAGGCGAGCCGAGCGCCGAAGGCGGCGTTGGGGGCAGCGTTTGAATCCTCTCCCGGGACGCCGCTGCGCCCGGTCGACTCGACGCCCGGGCCGCCTCTCGGCGCGCGTTCGCTCACGTTCTTGCAGCCTGTCCCTGCGCCGCTCGGCGCGCTCCTGGCGCCGTTCCCGTGCTCGGGTCCGATCCTCGGTCTGCGAGGGCTCGCGTTCCGCGTCGAAAGTGGCGCCGACCTCGGCCTCCTGGGCCGAGGCTGCAGCATGGGCGGGGTAGGTCAGTCCTGCGAGCAGGACACAAAGCATCCAGAATCTTCGCATCTTCGTCCTCTCCGGTAGGTCTCTCGGTGGTGACCGCGCCCAGCGGCCTCGCTACTTCAACCTGCCCCCGGCACCGGGGTTCCGCCACGGCGACGAAAAGTCCCTGGAGCTACCTCGGGCAGGCCGGCATGCTCGCTGCCATGACAGCTTCGGCCCTGAGAACCACCCTCATCAGCCTCGCTGTCCTGGGCCTGCCGGGGTGCGGCACCGAGGAACGGCCCCGGCCGAACGTGATCCTGATCGTGTTCGACACCCTGCGGGCGGACCGACTGTCCTTTCACGGGGGCCAAGAGGATCCGGCTCCGTTCCTCACTCGACTGGCCGGCGAAGGCGTCGTCTTCGAGCACGCCTGGTCGACCTCCTCCTGGACGGTGCCCGCCATGGCCTCGCTCTTCACTTCGGTGTACCCCAACCAGCACAACTGCTGGGCCGGTCTGAACAACCTCGTGGTACGCAGCCTCGACGAGGAGGAGCTCACCACCGAACGGCTGCCCGACGAGCTCGAGACCCTGGCCGGCTTCCTGCAGGGCCAGGGCTACCGCACGTTCGGGATCTCGGACAACCCGAACCTGTGCGAGACCCTGGGCTTCGAGCGCGGCTTCGACCGTCTACGCAGCTTTCACTACGGAGGCGCGGAGACCGTCGAGGCGGCTCTGGACCGCTTCCTCGGCCAGCTCGTCGCCCAGGAGCCGTGGTTCCTGTTCCTCCAGTTCATGGATCCCCACGAGCCCTACCACCGACGGAAGCCCTGGCTGAGGGAACCGGCTGCTGACGAAGCGCTCGCCCCCCTGGCCGCCTACGATTCCGAGATCTCCTACGCCGACCACCACCTCGAACGCATCTTCGAGAAGCTCTCCTTCGACCGGGAGGACACCTTCGTGATCCTGACCGCCGATCATGGCGAGGAGTTCGGCGATCACGGGGGCCAGGGGCATGGCTTCCAGCTCTACTCCGAGCTCACCCACGTCCCGCTCGTCCTCCTTCACCCCGGCACCTTTCCGGTCACCGGACGCGTCGCCGCCAACGTCTCCCTCGTGGACGTGCTCCCCACGGTGCGTGATCTCCTGGGCCACGGGCCGGCGCCCCAGGACGAGGGGCACAGCCTCCTGCCTTACTACCTCGAAGGCCGAACTCCCGCCGCACGGGCCCTGTTCAGCATGCGCTCGGGTTTCCGGGGCCACAAGACGGCCGTCATCCGCGGTCGGCACAAGCTGATTCGCACCGAGGGCATTGCCCTACCGGAGCTGTACGACCTGGAAGAAGACCCCGACGAGCTCCGGGATCTCGCGGCGGACCATCCCGAGCTCGCCGCCGAGCTCGAGGACCTTTGGGAGCGCTTCGAGACCGGCGCGACCGAGTACCAGGCCTACACCCAGGTCGACCTGACCGAGGAACAGATGCGGACCCTCGATCGGCTCGGCTACGGGGGTGCCACCGAGTTCCGAAAACGATGAGGTCGAACGCAACGGCCCCGGCCCGCGGGTAGGATCTCGGGGGTGTCTCGTCGTCGACTGAACAGCGTCCTCCTGGGCGTCGCCCTTGCCCTCGGAGGATGTCCTGCCTCTCCAACCTCCCCCCCGAGCGTCATCCTGATCGTCGTGGACGGACTGAGCACACGCTGGCTCGACCAGGGCGGAGGGCTGAAAGAAGACGCCCCCTTCCTGTTCGAGCTTGCCCGAGATGCCCGGGGCGGTTCCGTCTGGGCTTCTTCCTCCGAGCCGGCCTGCGCCACGGGCACCCTCCTCACGGGGCAGCACCCGGACCGTCACGGACTCCTGTACGGATTGGAGACCTTCAAGCGCCTCCGCAGGGCGGGCCATCAGGTGGAGCTACCGCACCTGGAACATGGGGGGACGCTGCCTGAGCTCTTCGCGAAGAGGGGCTATCGCACCCTGGCCGTCGTGGACAGCCCCGACCTGGCCCAGGACGTCGGCCTGGAAGAGTGCTTCGACCAGTTTCGCGGCTTCTCCTACGCGGGAGCGGAAGCGGTCGAGATGGCCGTGCGCCTGATCGAGCACGACTGGCAGCGCTCCCCCTTCCTTCTCTACCTGCACCTGCACGACCTTTTCAGCCCCCACCACCACCGGGAACCCTGGTCCTCGGGCAAGAGCAGCGACGGTGACGCCGCGATGCGGAGCGAGCTGGCCTACCTGAACCACCACCTGCAGATCGTGCTCGAACACGTGGATCCCGACGACCGAGCGATCGTCGTGCTGACCGGCTCCTGCGCCGAGGCCGATGCGGACGATGCCGAAGATCCCCTGGCTCCGCACCTGACCCGGGTGCCGCTCTGGATCCGACTACCGAGCAAGATCGCGGACGCCGATTGGCCGCCCGCCGGCCATGTGGACCTGCTGCCGACGCTGTGCGCTCTCCTGGGGATCCAGGACACGGTCGAGCGCGACGGCATCGACCTCCTGGGAACCGGCGACCTCGAGCGCGAGCTCTTCCAGCAGCGATGGCTGGGCACGGGGAACGTGCACGGGGTGATTGCGGAGAACTCCCACTGGATCTACGACGAGGAGAAGGAGCTGTCCCTCTTGTTCGAGCTCGATGGAGAAGAGCGCATCGACCGGCGGGCCCTGTACCCCGAGCGACACGAAGAGCTCCTGCGACGGTGGCTTCGTTACAAGGATCGAGGTGAGAAGCCGTGAACCGCACCGCAGGCGTGCTGGTCGGGTTGGCGTGCATCCTGGCCTGTTGGAGCCCGGGCTGCGCACAACGGGACCCTGGCCCCAACGTCATCGTGATCGTGGTCGATACCCTGCGAGCCGACCGCCTGCCCTTCTACGGCTTCGATCGCGGGGAAACGCCGTTCCTGAGCTCCCTGGCCGGGCGCAGCGTGGTGTTCGAGTCGGCCTGGGCCGCTTCGTCCTGGACGGCTCCGTCCACCGCATCGATCTTCACCGGCGTCTACCCCAATCAGCACGGAGTCCTCCTCGGCCTGAACGCCTACAAGCGCCAGAAGAACAAGGGCAACGTCCTCGAGCTCAACCGCATTCCCGCCAGCCTCGAGACCTTGCCCAAGCTGATGAAGAGCGTGGGCTACCGCACGATCGGCCTGGCGGACAACCCGACCATCGGCCAGGAAATCGGCTTCGACCGCGGCTTCGATGAGTTCAAGACCTTCGACTACGCCACGGCGGACGTGGTCAACATGGCCGTGGAGCTCAAGGAGCGCCAGCTCAAGGATGGAGGGCGCTACTTCCTGTACCTGCACTACATGGACCCACACGCCCCCTACCATCCCCAGCGTCCGTGGTTCCCGGGGGACGTGTACGACTACGGGCGCCTGCGCAACGGAGACAAGACCGAGTACTGGCTCGATGCCTACGACAGCGAGATCAGCTACCTGGACCGCAAGCTGGCCGAACTGTTCGAGGCCCTGGAAGTGGGCGAGGACACGGTCGTTCTCTTGACCGCGGATCATGGCGAGGAGTTCCAGGACCACGGCGGCTACCTGCACGAGTTCAAGCTCTACTCCGAACTCACGCGTATCCCCCTGCTCGTCTACCACCCCGGAGTTGCTCCCCGGCGACGGCGGGTCCAGGCCCACGTCAGCCACATCGACCTCCTCCCCACCCTGCGTGAGATCCTGGGCCTCGCGCCCTCCGACCAGTATTCAGGGCGCAGCCTGGTGCCCTACTACCTGGGCGACGAACCCGGTGGCAGCGAACGAGCCGTCTTCGCCATGCGCGACCGACCTGGCCTCAAGCGTCTCGCCAGCGTGGTGCAGGGTCGCTACAAGTACATCGTCTCGCTGTACGACGCCGAGGAAGAGCTGTACGACCTGGTCGACGACCCCCACGAACAGAACGACCTGTCGGAACGGCTGCCGGACGTGGTGATGCGCATGCGTGACTTGTGGCGGGAGTTCGATACCAGCGCGCGACGCTGGGAGAGCGAAGCCACCCGGGTCGAGCTCAGCCCGGACCGACTGGACGCCCTGAACCGACTGGGGTATGGGGGCGAAGATGGAGAGCCCAGCGACGACTAGGTCTGCCCCCCGGCTCTTCCTGCTTGCCGTCCTCTGCGCCTGCACACCTGCATCAGAGAAGGAAGCGCCCGCCATCCTGTGGCTGAACAGCTGGTCGGGCGGAGTCGAGGTCGACTGGCCGGGAAGCCTCGCGGGAGGAGCGAGGACCGTCAGCTGGCGCGTGCACCCGGGGGGGTCCTGGAAACAGGCGCGCACCCAGGCCCCCTTCTGGATCGATGCCCTTCCCGGAGAGTGGCTGCAGTGCCGCCTGGAAGGCTCCCCCATCCTCGCCGAGCGCTGGGTCCGGGTCCGGGCCGGTGATGAATCGCCCTACTTTCCCACCTGGTTTCGCGCGTCTTCGAAGAGGGAACTGCGCCTGGAGTACGACCCGGAGCTCAGCCCGGTGGAGAACGGACTGCGCCTGTCGACGCAGCTGGCCTCCCTCGTACCCGGAGACCGACTGTTGATCTCGAAGGGGGTCTGGTCGAGCGGCCCCAGACTGGAGTTGAGCCTGCAGGGCACAGCGCAAGCTCCCATTCGCATCGAAGGCGAGGCGGGAACTCGCATCACGCGCCCCGATCAGCTCCAGAACACGGTCAACATCGGCAGCGAAGGAGCCTCCTACCTTCTCCTGCGCAACCTCGAGATCACCGGCGGAGACATCGGCCTGCGTATTCACCGAGCGCATGAGATCTGGATCGATCGCTGTCGCATCCACCACACGGGTCAGAACGCGATCGCGGTCAACACGCACCCTACCGAGCGCATCCACTTCACCCGCAACCAGGTCTCCCACACGCGCGGAACGGGAGAAGGCTTCTACCTCGGCGGGAACCGGGGCGAGGCGCTCTTCCACACCGGCGTGGTCGCCCAGAACTACGTGCACCACACCGCCGGTCTCCAGGGCGACGGCATCGAGCTCAAGCAAGGCTCCTACGCGAACCTCATCGCCGAGAACGTCGTGCACGACACGCGCTATCCGGCCATCCTGGTCTATGGCACCGCAGGACGTCCCCCCAACCGCATCGAGCGCAACGTCTGCTGGGCCTCGGGGGACTACGTCCTCCAAGTTCAGGGGGAAGCCCGGGTCGCGAACAACCTCGCCGTGGGAGGCCGGGCGGCCCTCAAGGTCGGCGACCACCAGGGAAAGACCGTCGCCCTCGACCTGATCCACAACACGCTGGTCAACGAAGGCCCGTCCGCCGAGTTCTTCCAGGCTTCGGGCCGCCCCGGCCTGCACATCCTGAGCAACGCGTTCTACAGCGGAGCGAGCACTTCCCTCACCTTCTACGGAGGCGACGACGGGGTCGAGCTGACGGGCAACGTGCTGGCGGGACCTGATCTGGGCCTCAGCTCGAGCCAGCTCGAGGGGCGCGGAACCTCCGACTTCCTCGACCTCTCCTTCGATGGAGCTCGACTCGACGCTCGCCCGGCGCCGACGGGCGCCCTCCGAGAGGGAAGCGGGGGACCGCCCCGGACCGAGGTCGACCTTCTCGGCCGACCGCGGTCCTCGCCGAGCTCGGCCGGGGCACTCGAGCATGGCCCCGCCGGCTCCGGTTGACAGCCCGCCGAAGGACCGTCAAGGTCAGAGCTGCCCATGAGAACACCGCTGCGCACGCTGCTCCTGGTCGCGACCTTGGCGTCTTGCTCGGAATCGGAATCCAGACCGCACCTGTTCCTGATCACGGCGGACACCCTGCGCGCCGACCACCTGTCCGTGTTCGGATACGCGCGTGAGACGTCCCCCAATCTGGACGACTTCGCGGCCGCCTCCACCCACTTCACGGACGCCGTCACGCCCATCCCCAAGACGGGCCCGGCCTTCGCGACCCTGTTCACCGGGCTCCATCCCGAGGAGCACGGCGTGCGCGTCAACCACTCCAAGATCCCCGAAGACTGCCCCGTCCTGGCCCAGGCACTGGCCGAGGCCGGGTATCGGACGGTGGCCTTCGTCAGCAATCCTGTGCTGCGCGAGTCCGCTGGCTTCGGTCGAGGCTTCGAGGACTACTACCTGTTCTCGGACCTGCTGGCCACCCAGACCGTGGAG
>JAUIEE010000569.1 GCA_030428965.1 bacterium
GACATCGGTCTGGACGACGATCTGCTCCTTGAGCGGGCCGATCGGAGCCTCGTCGGAGACCCGCACGGTCAGCTCGGCGGCCTGTTTGTTGCCGGTCGTCGTCGCCTTCGCCTCGACCGTGATGAAGGGGCTGCTGCACGACACCCCGGTCACGTTCAGGGCGTCGCCGCGCTCGGGCGTCAGCACGATGCGCCGCTGGTCGGCGACGCCGTGGTCGATGCTCGGGAAGTAGGCCGCCGCGGGCATCACCCGCACCAGGCTGACGATCTTCGCGTTGACCGACAGCACGGTCAGGTTGGGGCCGCCGTCGAACTGGCTGGCGTCGTTGCTGACGATGCGCACGTTGCTGTGGACCATCCCGGAGCGCCCCCGCGAGCTGAGCACGACCTCGATCTGCCCGCTCTCGCCCGGGGCGATGCGCTCCGAGCTGAGCAGCGCCGCCGCGCAGTCGCAGGTCGACAGCACCTTGCGGATCACGAGGTCGGCGTCGCCCTGGTTGGTGAAGTCGAAGACCGTCGTGCCCGAGGCCCCGGCGATCAGCTCGCCGAGATCCTTGCTCTTGGTCTCGAAGACCAGCCGGGGGGCCTGGGCCAGCGCGCAGCTGGCCAGGAGGAGGAGACTCAGGGTGGTTTTCATCGCGGCTCCGTCAGTGTGTCCACCGTAAGGACGGAGGCGGGCGGCCTTTCCTTCGGAGGTTTCATGCCGTTCCAGGATGCGGATCCCCGTCCGACGACGCAATGCCCTGCTCTCCCAAGGCTTGGGAACGACCGCTGGCCATCCCCGCCGAGGCCGATGCCAGGCGGCGCGAGAGGCGCTGACAAGAGACTGCGATGAGGCTTGCATTCTCGGTACGATGACCTAGTGTGGAAGATGGTCTCAAGGCCCATGGAGTGTCGATGCAGACGGCAGGCGTCGGTCTGACGGACGTCGGAATGCAGAGGGATCACAACGAGGACGCCTTCCTCGTCGACCTCGAGCTGGGCCTGTACGTCGTCTGTGACGGGATGGGGGGCGAAGCGGCCGGCGAGGTGGCCAGCGCCCACTGCATCCGCTCCCTGCAGCGACGGCTCGGCAAGAAGCTGGAGCTCTTCACCGAGTACGAGGCGAACCCCTCCGTCGAGACCCGCGACCAGGTGGTCCAGGCGATCACCGAGGCGGTCGTGCGCGCTTCCGCCGAGATCTTCGCCGTGTCCCAGGCCGACTCGCGCAAGAAGGGCATGGGCACGACGATGGTGATGATGCTCGTGATGGGCCGCCACGCCGTCCTCGGCTGCGTCGGCGACTCGCGCATCTACCAGGTCCGCGACGGCCAGATCCACCAGCTGACCGAAGACCAGACCCAGGCGATGGAGCTGGTCAAGCAGGGGATCATGAGCGTCGAGGAGGCCGAGCGCTCGCCCCTGGCGAACGTGATCACCCAGGCGGTCGGCCGCGAGACCACGGTGCACGTCGAGACCCTGCACCTCGAGCTGATGCCCGGGGACATCCATCTGCTGTGCTCCGACGGCCTGAGCAACTACGTGCCGATCGAGGACATGGTCCGGGTGCTGAGCTCGCAGCCGCCCGACGACGCCGCCAGGGGCCTGATCGAGATCGCGAACACCAACGGCGGCAAGGACAACATCACCGCGGTCATCCTGCACACGATGCAGTCCGCCCCCGCCGCGCCGCCTCCCGCCGAGGCTCCGGAAGCCGAGCACGCCCCTCCCGAGGCCGAGCCCGAGGTCGAGCACGGGGTCGACGTGCAGGCCAAGCTCGACGCCCTGAAGCAGATCCCGCTCTTCCAGCACATGACCTATCCCGAGCTGCTGCACGTGCTCAACACCGCGCGGGTCACCGAGTTCGGTGGGGGCTCGATCATCATCCGGGAAGGCACGCGCGACTTCGTCTTCTACGTGATCCTGCAGGGCAAGGTCGACGTCTTCAAGGGCACCGAGCAGGTCGCCCGGCTCGGCGAGGGCGTTCATTTCGGGGAGATGTGCCTGGTCGACGACGCCCCGCGCTCGGCGACCATCGTCGCGGTCGAGAACGTCCTGACCCTGGCGCTGAGCCGCGACGACGTGTTCGCCCTGATCCGCCGCCACCAGGGCCTGGCGGTCAAGCTGCTGTGGTCGATGTGCAGCGAGCTGAGCCGGCGGCTGCGGGCGGCCAACGAGCGCCTGTCCGAGGTCACCCAGGTCCACACCCAGCGGCTCGATCCGAGCGACACCGCCCCCTTCGCGCGGGGCGAGGTGCCGGCCTCGTAGGGCTGCCGTCGCAGTTCCCGTGGGGTCCACAGCGTCCGGAAGACGGGCGGGGGTAAAGAGGCCGTCTCACGAGTCCAGTCACGTACGCCTTCTCCCGCTTCGCGGGAGGGGGTAAACCCCTCCCCTACATTCGGATAGGA
>JAUIEE010000096.1 GCA_030428965.1 bacterium
CGGTGGTCGTCTTCCTGGTGGATGACCGTGCGTTTTCCGGACAGAACGGTCGTGACGAGGGCCATCGTGAAGACGGCCAGGCCCGAGATGACCAGGATCACGGGTATGAGCGCGATGCCCTCCCGGCCCTGATTGCGGGTCGTAATTGGTTTGCCCCAGTTCATGATATTGCCTTCCCCTTCAGGGTCACTGGACCCCGGTTGCTCGGCTCCCCTTCCCTAGCTAGTTGATCTCCGGCTCGTTGCGCAGGAACATGACCGACTCGACCTTCCGAACGATCGGGATCTCCTTGTTGGCGACCCCAAGGATGAACAGCCGCACGTGCAAGATGTTCGTCTCGGGATCCCACAAGAAGATCGGGTCCGAATACTGGTCGTTGTCCAGGTCACCTCCCCAGTTGCAACGCTCCTGAAGAACCGACGAGGGTCCCATTCCCACGTCGTTGATCACTCCGCCCGGGTTGGTCTTGTCCCAGGTGATGCGCCGGATCTGACCCAGGTCGAAGACGTCGACGCTGTCGCCGTCTCCGTTGACGTCCTGGCCGTCGTCGGCTTCGTTGAAGGTCGTCTTCGGCTCGAAATAGAGGGCCATGTGGCCGTCCAGGGTCGCCCCCGCGCCGATCAGCTCGGCGCCCCAGTTCAAGTCGTCGCCGTTGAGGAAGTAGCCGTTGCCCGCCGGGTCGACGGGGACGCGGTAGGAGAATCCGGTTCCGTCCCCGCGGAAGTAGACCTCGGTCCCATCCTCGAGCGCGATGCCGTCGTACTCGCTTGCCGGCGGAGCGACCTGGGTCTCGAGCGGCATGGCCAGGCCGGCCCACTGGAGGTTCGCTCCGTCCAGGTGGGGGACAGGTGCACTGCACTGGCTGCCGCGGACCAACCCGGTGAAGGTCGATTGATCGGCCAGCAGCCCGGAGTACGCGATGCGCTCTTCCCAGGCGGTTCCCCGCTGCATGAGCAGGATGCCCTGGGGGGGGAAGCCCGCGGTCGAGAGGACCTGCAGCTGAGCGACGTCGTTGGGCCCGAGGTCGACCTGGACCGTGGACTCCGGCTCGTCCCCCGTGGCATTCGCGAGCTCGTTCTCGAGCCGGAAGAGCATGCGCTGGGCGAGGTCTTCGACCGCCGTGATCTCGACCGTCGAGGCGGAGAACTTGCGTCCGGATTCGACCAGGGCCGTGCTGGTCAGAAGGACCACCGCGAACAGGGCGACGGCGACCATGATCTCGATCAAGGAGTAGCCGCTCCTGGCCTTGCTCTTCGTTTTCGTTCGCAGCATCCTCTAGTACCTCAAGACGTAGAAAGCGTGATTCAAGGTGATCGTCCCGCTCTGTCCGCGCCAGCGCACCTGGAGCAGGACCGGTAGCAGCACCGCATCGGCGGTGACGTCCCCGTCGATGGTGTCCCCGTCGCCGTTCAGGTCGCGGGGCATGCCGAGCTGGGCGTCGAGCGTGTCGTCCGTTTCGGTCTCGTCCGTGACCACCTGGATCGTTCCCACGACCGCGTCTCCGTCGGCCTCGGTCAGGCCGAGCACGTCGAATTCGTTTCCGAATCCGCCGCCCGGACCGAACATGTCCGCCAGGTCTCTCGCCCAGTCGTTGCTCTGGAGGCTGAGCTGATGAGAGCGGGCATGGATCCTCTCGGCGACCGAGCGCATGGCGTTCTGAGCCAACATGCGCTCCCTGTTCTGTTTTCTCAGCGTGTGCATGCCCGACGTCGCGGAGAGCACACTGACCATGCCGAGCATCAGGATCGAGATGGCGATGGCCAACTCGATCATGGTGAAGCCGGCGCGCCGACCCTGCCTGGAATCCCGCCTAGACGGATTCCGCCTCTTCCCCGTTACCATTCCCATAGCGTGACCTTCCCCAGTTCCGGTTTTCGGACTCAGGTCAAGGCCACATCTCGGCCAACGGCCGATGGGCTCTGAAGAAAGCACGTCCTTTCCTGTGTATGACCTAGGCTTAGGCGCGAGACCGTGGGAAAGCTCTTCCCTCGCCCGGCTCGGAGCGGCCTTGGGGGGGGCTGGACGGAGGGGAGGTAGCGGGACACTAGGAATGGCACGGGGGGTCGCTACCATTCCTTTCCATGCGCATCTGTTTCGTGGTCCACGGGTTCCCGCCCATCGAACGCACCGGGGTGGAGAACTACACCGAGTCCCTGGCCCGGGCCCTCTCCCGGGCCGGACATGAGGTCGAGGTCTTCGTGCCACGCCGCAGCCAGCACCACGCCCACCTCAGCGTTCGGCGTGAGCAGCGAGCGGGCTACGTGGTTCAGTGGGTGACCTTGAACCAGGACCCCAGAGGTCCGGCGGAGGAACTCTCACGGCCCGATCTGGGCCAGGTGTTCGGGGACTACCTCGACCGGGAGCGCCCCCAGCTGCTGCACTTCCAGCACGTGATCAAGCTCGGGATCGCCCTCGTGTTCGAGGCCAAGAAGCGCAAGATCCCGATGGCCTACACGGCCCACGACTACTACTCGATCTGTCACCGCTACACCCTGCTGCGTCCTGACCTCGAGCCCTGCTCCATCCGCGGGGACTCGGCCTCGTGCTCGCGCTGCGATGCGGCCCTGGGCTTCTTGAACACCGTCGAGGGCCTCGGGGACTACCAGATGGGGGTCTTTCCCGACCAGCTGTCCCCGGAGGATGCCCAACGCCTCGGGGCCATCCTGGACGAGGACGTGGAGCGCTCTGGTTTGAGTCAGGCCGAGTTCGACGCCCTGTTCGACCAGCGCTTCGAGCTGGACGGACTGCGGGCCCAGGCCTTTGCGGCCATCGACCGCATCGTGGCTCCGACCCAGTTTCTGGCCGACGAGCTGGTCGGCGGGGGAATCGAACGCGAGAAGATCGAGGTCTTGCCCTATGGCATCGAGAACGAAGACCTGGTTCGCCTGCCGCCCGTGGTGCGACGGGCGGGACAGCCCTTGCGCTTCGCCTTCTTCGGCGGTCTCTCCAAGCACAAGGGGGTGCAGGTCCTGATCGAAGCGGTCGGCGAGGGACTGCCGGGTGCCGAGGTCTCCATCTGGGGCTACTCCTCGGACGAGGTGCACGTGGCCGAGCTGCGGCGAGGCGCCGAGCGTGCGGGCATCGCCTGGCGAGGACCCTACGAACGGGAGGAGCTCGCTGGCTTTCTGGCGCAGACCGACGTCGTCGTTGTGCCTTCGACCTGGGTGGAGAACTACCCGATCGTCATTCGCGAGGCCTTCAGCGCCGGGCGGCCGGTGATCACGAGTCGCTTCGGCGCCATGCCGGAGAGCGTCCGCGACGGGATCGACGGGCTCCTGTTCGAGCGGGGCGACGCCCAGGATCTCGCCCGGGCCATGGCGCGCCTGATCCAAGAGGAAGGGCTGCTCGAGAAGCTCGCTGGGGGAATCGAGCCGGTCAAGTCCATCGACGAGCAGGCCGCGGAGCTCGAGCAACTCTACTCGCGGCTCTGGGAGGCCCGTGTCCGGGTGGACACGGGCGATCTGCCCGAATCCGTGCGGGGCTTTGCCGCGGCTTACCACTCCCTCGACGAACGGCCCAATCGCGAGCTGTTCACGCGCGCCTTCGAGCGCCTCAAGGAGCTGGGCAACGGGCTCGGGATCGCCCGACCGTCCAACCTGCTGGTCGAGGCCCTGGCGAGCGGCGCCAGCACGAAGGAGACCCTGCGCGATGCCCGCCGCGCGCTGAGCTCCCTGCGCGAGGAGAACGCCTGGCTCCGGGAGACGCTCGAGTCCCGGGACAAGGAGGTGGCCTGGTTGCGCGAGCACAAGGAGCACCAGGAGCGTGAAGCCCGGGAAGAGATCGAGCGCTTGAAGGAGACAATCTCCGAGAGCCGCCTGGCGAGCTTGGAGCAGGAGGTCGGCGAGCTGCAGGACCTGTTGGGGGAATCCGAAGCGAGCGTGCGCTCGGTGGCCGATCTCGGTCGGGTCGCCCTGCAGGTGCAGGAGAAGATGCTCATGCAGGAGATCCTGTGGCGGCGTGGCGAGATGAACCAGGCCAAGCTGGAGGCGGAGCGCAAGTGGGTGCGCTCGGTGCTGCAGCGCATGGGAATCGGGCGGCGCATCGCCGCCTGGGAGAGCGCCCCGGTGGCCGAGGAGGACGCCTCGTGAGTCGAGCCGTGAGCGTGGTCCTGCCCTCCATGGGGACCCGGGACCTGCTGAAGGACAACCTGCCCGCGCTGATCGAGGAGGTCCAGCGCCGCGGACAAGGCGACGAGATCGTCGTGGTGGACGACACCGGCCAGGGGGTGCTGGCGGAGTGGATGGAGACTCGCTTCCCCGAGGTGCGCGTCGTGACGCGGGCTGAGAACGGTGGCTTCGCCCGGGCGCTCTTGTCCGGAGTCCAGGAGGCCAAGCACTCCCTGATCTTCTCCATGAACACGGACGTTCGTGTTCGGCCGGACTTTCTGGAGCGCCTGGTGGAGAGCCTGGGCGAGGACGTGTTCGCCGTGGTCCCGAAGGTCCTCCTGGACGGCAAGGAGGACGAGATCGAGTCCTGGACCTCCCTGGAGGTGCGCCGGGGGTTCGTGGAGGTGCGTCAACCGGCCCTGGAGGAGCCCGGGAGCGCCGGACCCGAGGCCGCCGTGGACGTGGCCTTCGCGGTAGGCGGGACCTTCCTCTTCCGGCGCCAGGACTTCCTCGACAGGCCCTTCGATCCTCTCTTCGAGCCCTTCTACTGGGAGGACGTCGATCTCTGCTGGCAGGCCTGGCGACGGGGCAAGCGGACCCTGTACCAGCCGAGTGCCGTCGTCGAGCACCACCACCGCGGCACGATCGGACACCTGGTTCCCAAGGAGATCGTACGCGCCGCCATCGAGAAGAACCGCCTGCTGTTCGACTGGAAGAACCTGGACGGCAAGGCGCTCTCCGATCACGTGCTCGCGCTGCATCGCTGGTTGGTCGATGCCTGGCTGGCCGACTCGCGCCGGGAGCTGCTCTGGATCAACCTGGCCCTCGAACAGATGGAGCAGGCCTGTGCCGGGCGACGCAGCTCGGTCGCCGGCCCCGGCTTCATGGAGTTGCTCGAGCGCCTGCGGAGCTAGGACGAGGCCTGCGAGAGCAGGCTCTCCAGCTGCTCCACGTGTTGCTCCGGAGCGAAGCGCTCGAAGAGGGCCCTGCGTCCGGCCTGGCCGTAGGCGCTGGCCAGGCCCGGCTCGTCGAGCAGCCGATCGACGGCCTGGGCCATGGCATCGACGTCCTTGCGCGGTACGAGCAGCCCGGTCTCGCCGTGGGTCAGCCACTCAGGTATGCCTCCGACGTCGAAGGCGACCACCGGCTTGGCGTGGGCCATGGCTTCGAGCCCGACCAGGCCGAAGGGCTCGTCCCACACGGAGGGACAGATGACGATGTCCGCGCGGGCGTACAGGGCTTCGATGCCCGCCGAGTCGATCCAGCCGGTGAAGAAGACGCGCTCTGCGAGGCCCTCCTCGATCGCTTTCTCCCTCAGCCAAGTCTCGGCCGGTCCGCTGCCCGAGACGATGGCGCGGAACGGGCTCCGAACGCGCGCCAGGGCGGTCAGGAGGAAGTCCACGCCCTTGTCCGGGAGGGTCAGGCGCGCCGGGGTGAACAAGAGCGGCCCCTGCGTCTCGGCCAGGAAGCCCTCGACGTCCGCTGCGAGGGTGCCCGCCGGCTGATGGGGCGTGTTGGAGCGCGTGAACAGGTAGAGCACCGACGTACGATCCGGTGAGAAGCCCACCTTGAGCAGCTCCCCGCGCATGTACTCGGAGTTCGTCAGGCAGAGCGACGATCTCTGCACCAGGGCGATCTCCCGGTGCTTTCTGTAGAGCTCCTTGAGCGGGGTCAAGAAGCGCTCCTTGTGGCCGGCCGGCTTGAAGCAAACGCAGCCCGAGCCGAGCCAGTAGCGCTGCAGGCACACAAGACCCATCGGGTCCCTGCACGTTTCTCCGTCCTCGCGGTACTTGTTCAGCCCGGGGCAGAACAGGGTGTGGTCGTGGACGAAGCGAACGAGCGGCGCCAGGTCGACCAGGAGGGCGTTGGCCGCCATGTTGCGCAGGGTGGACACGTAGACGACGTCGGGGGCGGCTTCCCGGACCCTGCGGGCCAGCTCGCGGCTGGCTTCCTTCGAGAGCCCCTCCGCCCCCAGCTCGCTCACCTCGATCACGGGCACATCGGCCATGCCTTCCCGCAGGTCCTCGCGGCACAGGACCGTCACCCGGTGTCCCCGCTCCAGGAGGGCGGGAACGACGACGGCGGCGTAGCGCTCCGTTCCGCCGATCAGACCCCAGGTGTCGAGCGTGAACAGGATGTGCACGGCGCGGTCAGCTGCCGATCGTCATCAGGAACTCGCCGTTGACCTTGGTGCGCTTCATCTTCTGGATGAGCATCTCCATGGCCTCGACCGGATCGAGCTCGTTGAGGACCTTGCGCAGCATCCAGATGCGCTGGATCTCCTCGGGCGTGAACAGGAGCTCCTCTTTGCGCGTGCCCGAACGGTTGATGTCGATGGCGGGGAAGATCCTGCGGTCGGAGAGCCTGCGGTCCAGCACGAGCTCCATGTTCCCCGTGCCCTTGAACTCCTCGAAGATGACCTCGTCCATCTTGGAGCCCGTTTCGACCAGAGCCGTGCCCAGGATCGTCAGCGAACCGCCGTCCTCGATGTTGCGGGCCGACCCGAAGAAGCGCTTGGGGAACTGCAGGGCCGTGGCCTCGATACCCCCGGACAAGAGCTTGCCGTTGGACGGGGCCTCGTTGTTGGAGGAGCGGGCCAGACGCGTGATCGAGTCCAGCAGAATGACCACGTCCCTGCCCGCCTCGACCATGCAGCGGGCCTTCTCGATCACCATGTGGGCGACGCGCATGTGCCGGGCGGTCGACTCGTCGAAGGTCGAACTGATGACCTCACGCTTGCCCTCGGGCAGCGAGCGCTCGAAGTCGGTGACCTCCTCGGGACGCTCGTCCACCAGGAGGATGATCAGGTGGGCGTCGGGGGCGTTGGCCACGATCGAGTTGGCGATCTGGTGCAACAGGACGGTCTTGCCCGTGCGCGGGGGAGCCACGATCAATCCGCGCTGGCCGCGTCCGATCGGGGTGATCAGGTCGGCGATGCGCATCTCGAGCGGGTTTTCGGCGGCTCCCTCGAGGATGAGGCGTTCGTCCGGGTAGAGCGGGACGAGCTCCTTGAAGGGGGTGCGACCGATGACGTCTTCAGGCTTGCCCCCGTCGATCTCGGAGACTTCCTTCAGGGCGAAGTACTTCTCGCCTTCCTGGGGCGGGCGCAGCTCGCCGGCGACGGTCATTCCCGTGCGAATGCCGAAGCGCTGGACGAGGGAGGGGGGCACGAAGACGTCTTCCTCGTTCGCGAGGTAGGAGTTCTTCGCCGAGCGCAGGAAGGTGTGTCCGTCCTTGCCCGTATCCGCGCAGCCCAGGGTGCGCACCGGGATGTGCTTGCGCAAACGCTCGGCGGTGATGGCCCACACGATCTCGCGACGGCGGCGTAGCTCCGCGGTCTCGACCTTCTCCTTCTTGGCGACCTCGTGCAGCTCGCCCAGGTTGTTGCCGATCAGCTCGACGTAGTCGGTGGCCTTGGGCTTGGTCTTGCGCTTGGAAGGAGGCAGGCTGGCGACGAGCTCCTCGAGTTCGTCTGCGTTCAAGTCCGCCGGAAGAGCGTCGTAATCGACGCGCGGTTCCTCGAGGGTGGCCGTGGCACCGCCTCCGCCGCCTCCACCGCCCCCGCCGCCCCCGCCGCCCGGACGGAACTTCTTCTTGCTTCGATTCCAGTTGCGCTTCTTCGCCATGTCGTCGCGCGCCACTCGAGGGCGTCAAGGTGGGGAGTCCTCTCAGGGAGCTAGTTTGGAGGTCAGCTTCTCGAGGAGGCCGGCCACCCTGCGTTCCAGTTCCTGGAGGCTCTCGTGGTTGGGGAGGACGTAGTCAGCCCGTCTTTGCTTCTGGGAAAGGGGGAGCTGGAAGGACTCGCGCCGCCCGACTTCCCCCGAGGTCCAGCCCCGGGTTCGTTGGGCCCTGCGCTCGCGTTCGTCCAGGGGGACGTCCACGAAGACCAAGGCGTCACACAGGCGAGTCCAGCCGTGTTGTGCGTCGTTCTCGAGCAAGAGCGGTATGTCGAGCACCACCCGCGGCACCTGGGCCGCACGAGCCTCGCGCAGACGCTCCAAGATCCTGGCACGAACCCTGGGGTGGGTCCAGCCCTCAAGCAGCTCCCTGGCCTCGGCCCCCTGGGCCGGGTCGAAGACGCGGGCGGCCAGCCGCGCACGGTCCACCTTCCCCTCGGCGTCCAGGACGGTGTCTCCGAAATGGGCCCGGACGAGCTCGGTCACCTCGGGCGTGTCCAGGACCTCGTGGGCGAGCTTGTCCGCGGCCAGCACCCAACCCTCGGGACCGGCCAGGAGGCGGGCCACCGTGCTCTTGCCGGAGGCGATTCCCCCGAGGATGCCAAGGATCAGGGGGGCAGGAGGTCCGCTCTCGGGGTCAGGGGGAGCCAAAGCTCGGGGCGTAGGGGGAAACCGGGGGCGACCCACCGGGTAGGGCCATGGCCGGCCGGTGCCGGAGGGCCCAGGCTAGGGCCGCTCGGCCCCCGGTCAAGGACCAGGAAACCCATGCGGAACTTGCAGAATCCAAGCCCGGTCGGGTATCAAACCTGCCTCCCTTCGGTTTCCAGGGCCCTTTTCCGAGGTGCCGGAGCCGGATCGACCCGTGCGGGGCTCCCCCGCCCCCAGAATCCCGAGACCTTCAGGTACCTGCCATCATGATGCGTTCCAAGCGCGGGGCCGCCCGCATCAGCGCCGTCTGGATGATCACCGCCATCGTGCTCTTCCTGGTGTCCGTGGCCTTCGCCTTCATCGCCCAGAGCGACATGGCCAAGGCCGTGAAGGAAAGGGATACGGCCGTCGAGGAGAAGAACGCGGCCAACGAGAACCAGACCGAGCAGGCCCAGCTCAAGCGGGACGTTTCCCTCAAACTGGGCTTCTTCGATCCCGACTCCGCGGACCCGGTCAGCGACATCGAGGCCGCGGACCGCGCCCTGTCCGACCTGCGGGAGACCTTCTCGGACCTGGCCGAGACCGAGGACACCTTCGAGAAGGCGATCCCGAAGATCGTCGCTTCCTACAAGCAGCTCCAGCGCAAGCTGGCGGAGCGCGATACTCAGGTGGCCTCCCTGGAGGCGGACATTCAGGCCGTGCGAAGCAGCATCGACACGGTCCAGTCGGAGAAGGACCAGATCATCGCCGGCCTGCGCCAGCAGGTGGCCGACGACAGTCAGAACGCCACCGACCGCCAGCAAGAGCTCGAATCGCGGCTGGCGACCCAGACCGAGCAGCTGTCCGAGCGAGACCTGGAGTTGCGCCAGGAGCGCAGCCAGGCCCTGGAACAAAAGCGCAAGCTCGAACAGGAGATCCGACGACTGGAGACGCGTATCGGTGAGCTGGCCAAGGCCACCCGCTTCGCGCGGGAGCCGTTCAATCAGTTCCCCGACGGGAAGGTCGTCGAGGTCTCCGACGCCCTGAGCCTGGGCTGGATCGACCTGGGCGCCAACCAGCGTCTGACCCGGGGCACGCGCTTCCGGGTGCAGTCCGGAAGCACGGGCTCGGACCGGACCAAGGCCCTGGCCGAGGTGATCAACGTCGAGTCCAACCGGGCCGAGGTGCGCTTCATGAACCAGGCCGACCGCTTCGATCCGGTCGTTCCCGGGGACGTGTTGATCAACCCGCTCTACGACCCGGCCGGCGGCCGCAACGCCGTCCTCATCGGTCGCTTCTCGGGCGCCTACAGCGAGGCCGAGCTGCGCGTTTTGCTCGGCAACATGGGCATCAACGTCCAGCCCGCCATGGACCTGACGACGCACTTCCTGATCGTGGGGTCGGAGCTCTGGAACGATCCCGAGACCGGCGAGCCCCTCGAGGAACCGATCCAGCCCTCGGAGCTGGCCGTCTTCAAGGACGCCGAGTCCCTGGGGGTCCAGATCGTTCCCCTGCAGGACATCCGCGAGTTCTTCCGCATCGAGACCTCCTCGGCCGGAAACTAGCGTCACCGACACATCCCCGGAAACGGGGCGCAGGGAAGGGAGTCCAGCCTGGGCTCCCTTCTCTCTTTAAGCGCCTCCGCGTAAGCTCCGCCGATGGCTTCCGAAGAGACCGACGACCCCTTCGAGGGGACGCGCATGAGCCTGGGGGCTCACCTGGAGGAGCTGCGTTCGCGCCTCTTCAAGGGCGTGCTGGCCGTGCTCGTCGCCTTCTGCTTCGCCTGGGCCTTCCAGGAGCGCATCGCGGACATCGTGCTGCAGCCCTTCGACCGCGCAACGGGCATGCTCGAGGAGCACTTCGTGGCCGAGGCCCAGAAGATTCTCGAGGCGGACCCCGAACGAGCGCGCACGGACTTCTTCGTGACGAACGATCCCGAGGACGTGCGCTTGCGCGGCTTCGAGCGCCGGGCCCAGGCCATCGGCGTGGGCGAGGGCTTCTTCTTCCTGTTGAAGATCTGCCTGTACTTCGCCGTCTTCCTGGGCTCCCCCGTGCTCCTGTGGCAGATGTGGCAGTTCATCGCCGCGGGGCTCTATCCCAAGGAGCGTCGCGCCGTCGGGGGCACCTTCCCGATCTCCCTCGGCCTGTTCCTGACCGGGATCCTGTTCGGCTACTTCGTGATGGTGCCCTACGCGATGTACTACCTGAACAAGATGGTCCCGCTCGACCGCGTCCTGCCGAGCATCACCATCGAGTCGTTCCTGGGCTTCATCTCCGGGCTCTGCCTGGCCTTCGGCATCGTCTTCCAGCTGCCGCTCGTGCTCTCGTTCCTGGCCCTGACCGGCATCCTCTCTCCCGCGGACATGGCCAAGTACCGGGGCCACTTCATCGTGGGGGCGTTCATCGTGGCGGCCATCCTCACGCCTCCCGATCCCTTCACCCAGCTCATGATGGGCGTGCCGATGATCCTCCTGTACGAGATCGGCATCCTGGCCGCGCGCCTCCTGCTGCGCCGGCGCGGGACCTCGGAGGCCGTGGAGGTCGCCCCTTGAACCCGGCGCCGGTGCGAGCCTTTCTCCTCGCGATCGGAGACGAGCTTCTCCTGGGGGCGCATCCGGACCTCAACTCGCCGGAGATCGCACGGCGACTGGCCGAGAACGGCATCGTCTGCTGCGGCGTCAGCGTGGTTCGCGACCAGGAGGAGGAGCTGGTGCTGGAGATGCGCCGTGCCCTGGAGCGAGCCGAGGTGGTGATCGTGACCGGCGGACTCGGGCCGACCCTGGACGACGTGACCCGGCATGCCGCCGCCGAAGCCCTGGGCCGCCCCCTGGTCGAGGACCCCCAGGCCCTGGCCCAGGTCGAAGCCTGGTACGCCCAGCGCGGTGGCCCGATGCCCGCCGCCAATCGCCGCCAGGCCCTGATGCCGGAAGGAGCCCACGTCGTTCCGAACCGGGTGGGGACCGCGCCCGGCTTTCGGGCCGAGACCGAGGGCAAAGTGCTGTTCGCCCTGCCCGGACCTCCGCGGGAGATGAGCTTCGTGCTGGAGGAAGAGGTGCTGCCCTGGCTGGACTCCGCCGGCCTGGGGCACGAGCGTCCGGCCCGTTCGTTCCACCTGTACGGCCTACCCGAGAGTCGCTTCGCCGAGCTGGTGGGGGACTGGATGGCCCGGGACGCCGACCCGCGCATGGGGTGCTCGGTCAAGCGCGGGATCCTGAGCGTCAGCCTGAGGGCGGTCGAGATGGAAGGGGCCGCGGAACGCCTGACGGCCAGGATCGAGGGCTTCCGCGAGCGCTTCGCCGACTGGCTGTTCAGCGAGGACGAGCCGCGGCTCGAGGCGGTCCTGGTGCGCGAGCTCGAGGCCCGCGGCCGGAGCCTGACCCTGGCCGAGTCCTGCACCGGGGGGCTGGCGGCCTCCCTCTTGACCGCGATCCCCGGCGCCAGCGACGTCTTCCCGGAGGGCTTCGTGACCTACTCGAACGCGGCCAAGGTGCGCACCCTGGGCGTTCCGGAGCCGCTCCTGGCGGAGCGCGGAGCCGTCTCGGCCGAAGTGGCCGAGGCCATGGCCCAGGGGGCGAGGTCCCGGGCCTCTGCGGACCTGGCCGTGGCCGTGACCGGCATCGCCGGGCCCGACGGGGGCAGCCGCGAGAAGCCGGTGGGCCTGGTCTGGTTCGGCCTGGCCTGGGAGGGCGGCGTGCACTCCTTCGAGCGCCGCTTTCCCGCCGTGGGGCGCGAGCGGGTCCAGGGGTTCGCGGCGCGGGGGGCCCTGTTCGCCGCCCTCAGCCACCTGCGAGAGCGCCTAGTTGTTTGACCCCCTCTCGGGGCGTCCGTATCATCCCGCCCTTCGCGCCTCGCCTCAGGGCGAGCCGACCGGTTACCCCGTGGTGTAATTGGCAACACAACTGGTTTTGGTCCAGTCATTCCAGGTTCGAGTCCTGGCGGGGTAACCATTTTCCGGGCCGCGGTCTCAGCGGCGACCGAGGAACTCCTGCGAGCCGAAGAAGCTCGCTCTCCCGCGGGACCGGCGCTCCTCCTCCGTTGAGAGCTCTCCGTCCTCGAGGGCGAAGCCCAGGGACTCGAACCTGCGCTCGATGCGCTGCGCCAGGTCCTGAGGGGTGAGTCCCGGGGCGGTGGGGAGCAGCTCTGCCACGCCCGTCTCCCAGTCGCTGCCCGCCAGCTTGATCGAGCCGTGATGCAGGACGCGGCCCTGGGTGCGCCGCTGGGCCGAGCCGACACCCTTGGCGCCGTTCCAGCACAGGTCGAGGTCGGTCGACTCGTGGAAGCACATCACGCTGCCCGGGGAGTCGGAGTGGACCTTCCCGTCGCCGCGCAGGTGCGGCTCGACGCCGAGCTCGGCGAGGACGTCGGCCAGGAGGCCGTGCACGCGCTCGTACGAGGCGCGCACCTCGCCCCGGTAGAGCGGGTGGTCCTGGTCGCAGGCGATCGAGAAGGTGAGCTCGTGGACGTGGTGGATGGCGCCGCCGCCCGTCAAGCGACGCACCATCGACAGTCCGCGCGCTGCGGGGGCGACCTCTTCGTAGCGCTGGAAGTACCCCAGGCTCAGGGCGTCGGGCTTCCAGGTGTAGAAGCGCAGGGTGGGGGGAGCGCCCTGGGAGAGGAGCAGCGCCTCGTCCAGGGCCATGTGGAAGCCGGGCTCCCCGTCCCAGTGGTGGAAGAGACGCCAGGGAGTACGGAGCCGCAGCAATTCCTTACCTCCTCGATCCGAGGGGTGGCAGGAGGGTGAGTACCGGGTCGAGGAGGTAAGGAATTGCTGCGGCTCCGTACTCCCGCCCTTCAGGCTTCCTTGGCCGCGAGCAGCTCCTCGTAGGCCGCGGCGTCCATCAGGTTGTCGCCGTCGAGGGCCTTGGACTTGGGCGCGATCTTGACCATCCAGCCCTCGTTCCACGGGTCGCGGGAGAGGATCTCGAGGTGCTCGTCGATGGCCACGTTGACCTCGAGCACGGTGCCGCCCACGGGGGTGTTCAGGTCGGCCACGGCCTTGACGGACTCGATCTCGCCGAAGGTCTCGCCGGTCTCGAGCTCGCGGCCGGGCTCGGGCAGGTCGCAGTAGACCAGGTCGCCCTCGTTGCCGCTGCACAGCTCCTGCACGGCGAAGTCGGTGATCCCGATCTTGATGTTGTCTCCGTCCTTCTTCACCCACTCGTGGGTCTTCGTGTACTTGCGATCGTCGGGGCGCATGGGCTTCCTCAGGTCTTCTTCTTGCGGGTGCGGGAATAGAACGGCAGGTCCTGGAGCACGCACGCTTGGCGCTTGCCC
>JAUIEE010000097.1 GCA_030428965.1 bacterium
ACGCCCGCGGCCGCCCCCGCGCGTTCCAGCCCTACGTCCTCCTCCTCCCCGACGGCACACGCCGCAGCGGCAAGCTCGACGCCTACGGCCGGGCACGCGTCGACGACGTCCCGCCCGGACGCACCCAGGTCGTCTTCCCCGAAGCCCTCGTGACCGATGAGCCCGGACCACTTCTCCGGAGCGCCTAGACCGCCACAACCCCGACCCACCAGGAGACCGATCATGGGGACGACGACACTCGAACAGGAGAAGGCCATCCAGGAGCTCCTCGACGAGCGCAAGAAGAAGCTCGCCGCCGACATCGAGGGCCTGAAGACGCGAGCGCAGACCCTGCAGGCCACCTGCACGGAGCTGCTGCAGCAGCAGGAGTCGCGTGCCCTGCAGCGGCAGACCGAGATCGACAAGCTCCACCAGCTCCGCGACGACTACTTCGCGAGCGCCGTGCAGAAGGCTCTGGGCGGTCCTGGGGACTTCGATGCCAGCCTGGCCGGGCTGTACGCGCGCTTCAAGATCGAGCCGGGCAGCCTCGGCCACGAAGCGAATGGGATCGCGTACGCGCTGTCCGCGGTGATCGACGGCCAGAGCCCGACCAGCTTCCTCTCCGTGAACGAGCTGGTGAAGGTGGAGAAGCCCGACCAGCGCCTGCTGGACCTGGCCACCTGGCTCGAGACCCTCTACGAGGAGACGGCCCAGAGCTACGCCAGGGCCCACGCCGATGTGCCCCAGAAGATCATGCAGCTGCGGCTGCAGAACATGCGGCAGGATCCCGCGCTGAGCAAGGCCGCCCTCGAGCTCCAGACGGCCCGGAAGACCCTGGCCAACCTCGAAGCGGATGCGAAGCGCCTGGCGGACACCGGCGCGTTGCGCGAGAAGCTCAAGAAGGCCGAGGAGCGGGCCACGGAGGAGGTCGCGGCCCTCGACGCCAAGCTGGCCTCCACCCAGGTGTCCGTCGAGGTCTACCGCCTGCGCAAGGTGCTCGACCAGGCGCTGGCGGGTGCGATGCAGACGCTGGTCAAGTGCGCGATGCGCGAGGATGACGAGAAGGCTCCCTGCGCGATCCGCAAGAAGCTCAACAGCAGGATGCTCAAGGCGATGGTCACCTCGACCAAGGTCCGCGCCGCCTACTGGGACACGCTGGGTCCCCAGCATCGCATGCTGGTCAGCCGGGTCTTCGAAGAGGCGCCCAAGCGCATCAGCGCCGTGCTGCCCGAGCTGCTGCCGCAGAAGAAGGAAGGGGACACCTGGAGCGACTACGCGGCCTGTACCTGTGGCGACTGCCCGAGCAAGAAGGCCCTGTTCGCGCTCAAGGAGAGCTACGTCAAGCTCCAGTCCTTCCTCTTCGCCGAAGAGACCGCCATCGGCTTCGAGCGCCTGGGCAACGCGGCCTACCCGACGCTGCACAACATTCTCAGCTACTTCGCGGGGGTCAGCAAGAGCCTCGACAAGCACCACGCGAACCACAAGCCGCAGGTGATCGGGCTGCTGGACCGGGTCCTGGCGGCGCGCTGGAAGCGGGCCCGCGCGGGGTACTACAGCGAGATCAAGCAGATCGTCGACAGCGGGCTCCGGCACAAGGATCAGGACGGCAAGAAGATCTTTCTCGCCTCGGCCGAGGGCTCGGACCCCTATCCGTCGAACCTCGACAGGGAGAAGGCCACCGTCATCCACGTCGAGTTCCTGGCGGAAGACCCCTTCGCGCCCCTGTCGGGCCACCTCTTCCCCGACGGCTTCCTCGCGTGTCTCGAGCCCCATGTGCGCGCGGACGTGATGATCCTCGCCGTCCACCTGACCCACCTCAAGCGCGAGGTCACCGGCTTCCGCTACCGGCCCGTCGTCAAGGGACGCGACTACTTCGAGCGCCTGATCGACGAGCAGCTGTCGCCCCGCTCCGTCGAGCTGCTGCAGGAGACCGAGTGGGAAGAGACGCGCGACAAGACGGCGTTGCTGGTCTCGGCGCTGCTCAATCTGATGTATCCGAATGACAAGACCAAGGCCCGGGACCTCTTGCAGGAGCTGTTCAAGGCCCCGCTGTGCACGGAGAGTGAGCGCGCCCGCCTGCAGGCCCTGGCCCGGATCATGACGGAGGTCGAGGCCTCGGTCGTCGGGCTGGTCGAAGCGATCGAGACCCACGGGGTGGAGACGGCGGGACGGGACACGGTCTCGGACCTCAAGAACATCCTGCGCGCGCCGCGCGGCTCCAAGCTCTCCGCCATCATGGAGTTCTACAAGTCGACCAAGGGCCTCGGCCCGGCTGCCCTGCGATTCGAAGAGGCGGTCAAGACGCTCGATGACGAGCTGGGCAAGTCGACGCGCTTCGAGCGCTGGTGCGGAGTGCTGACCATCGGCCTCGCGGTGGTCTCGATCTTCGAGCGCTGGCTGGCGCGCCCCGACGAGTCGACGCTGAAGAAAGTGTCGTTGACCGCGGCGGACCTCCTGACCATCCTGGCGGCGCTCGACGACGTCGTCGGCCTCGACAAGGTGGGCAGCCGCATGCTGGCGTACATGGGCAAGGAGGCCTCGGAGTTCGCGGTGCGCTCCGTCGTCCGGGTCGCGGCGATCCTCGCGGACGGCATCGTCCTGATCTACGACGTCTGCTCGATGCTGCAGGCGCATGCGGAGGGCAAGAGCGAGCGCTTCTGGAGCAACATGTTCACCATCGCGGCCAGCGCTCTGTTCCTCGGCTCGTCGATCGCCCTGTTCGTCAACCTCTGCGCGGCCGGCACCGCCGCCTCCGGTGGCACGCTGGCGCCGGTCTTGATGGTCTGCGCGCTGATCGCGATGTTCATCTCCATCGCGGTCGTCGACGGGCCGGCCGCCGCGCGCGAGGAGCTGATGTGGGATTGGTTCTCCAGCCTCGGGCGCTTCCGCATCGACAAGTCCGGAGGGGTCCGGCTGTTCTGGTTCTCCGGGCACGAGGTCTGGCTGCGGTTCCGGGAATGCCAGGGCACCTTCGCCCACGAGACCACCGACGCCTTCCTGCCCTACGACGGACAAGAGACCCTCGCGCTCAGCCCTCGGGCCACGGGCAGCGGCGACGACTGGCTGGCCTACACCTTCACCTTCCGCGGCGACACCCTGGCGCGCAGCATCGGCGAGCGAGGGCTGATCGAGGGGGACAACGAGGTCTACCTCGAGCTCAGCCCCGTCGCCGACTTCGACTACCCGTGGAAGTCGTCGTGGAAGCAGTGCATGATCACCCGGACGGGGAGCTCCTTCCAGATCAGGGGCGGGGAACAGTCCGAGCGCGGCAACATAGACAACAGCTACATGGGAACCAAGGACCATCCCGAGGCTCCCGAAAAGGACTTCTGGAGCGAGGTGCTCGTCGAGTACGAGGCCGAGAAGCTCGGCCTGAGCATCGAGGACTTCCGGCGCAAGGTGTGGAAGGACAGCCGGGAGAAGGAGCGCAAGCAACGCACCCTGGACGAGCTCCTGGCGCTGGCGGACAAGGCCGAGCTCGACGCGTACAATGACGCGGTCGCACACAGGATCCTGGCGAAGGCCGAGCAGGAGCGGAAGACCTGGCAGACAAAGATCGACGCGCTGCTCGAGCCCCTGCAGGAGCGCCTCAAGCGGCAGCGCGAGAGCGACCAGCGCGACAAGGGCTGGTGGATCTCCATGCAGGCAGCCAACGACCTCGTCGTCGACGCCGTGGCCCTCAACGACGGCACGGGCCAGCTCGTCGCCCGGGAGGACACGATCAAGCCGAGCACGCGGCTCCACCTGGTCAAGCTGTTCGGCGAGCACTACCGGCTCCGCGCCCACAACCGGCAGCACGCCTACGTCGACCGCGGCCGCCTGGTGCTGCGCGACGCCCAGGCGTCCGACTTCGCTCGCGGCGGCACCCGCGCGTTGGACCTGTTCGAGCGCGTCGACCTCGGCCTGAACAAGCTCGCGCTGCGGGCCCGCGCCACGGGACGTTACATCACGCTCAAGAACGGCGTGCTCGAGGCCAGCGCCACCAGCGCCGGCGAGAACGAGACCTTCCGGATCATCGATATCGACGAGCGTTTGCGGAACCTGCTCGCAGCCAAGGAGGCGATCGCGCTCCTGCAAGCGATCGAGGGCAAGTGAGCCTGCGACGCGTGCGCAGAGGAGGGTCGCGACGGCGGGTCTCTCGGCGACGCTTCCGCAGACCGGGGCCAGGTCCCGCCGTCCCAAGGAGCCGAGCATGACAGTCTCGATCGGAGTCCTGGTTTCCGCGCTGCTCTGCGGGCTGGTCGCCGGCTTCGTCCTGGCCTTCGCCGTCGTGGTCATGCCGGGCATCGCCCGTCTCGGCGACCGCGACTACCTCCGCGCCTTCCAGGCCATCGACCGGGTCATCCAGGACGGCCAGCCCCTGTTCCTCCTGGTCTGGCTCGGCTCTGCCCTGGTGCTGATCGCGACGGCCATCGGGGGGATCTGGCAGCTGGCGGGCCTGGAGCGCGCCTTGCTGCTCACCGCGACCGGCCTGTACCTCGGCGCGGTCCAGCTGCCGACCGTCGTCGTCAACATCCCGCTGAACAACCGCCTGCAACAGCTGGACCTGGACCACGTGGACCCCCAGGGTGCCGAGGCGCTCACCGCGTTCCGGCAGGAGCTCGACAGGCGCTGGCTGCGTTGGAATACGATCCGCACGGTCGCGGCCACAGCCAGCACCTCCCTGCTCCTGGTCGTCGCGTTACGCGTATAGGGTTCGGCCTCTGGGGTTGCGTCCTTCGCGGCCAGGAGGGAATCGCCCGACGCCACCCTACGATCGCCGCCAGCAGATCGAGGACCAGGGCTAGTAGGGAGCCACGCCGACCCACACCACATCCTCAAGACGTGTCGGATGGCTCCAGGATACCGAGCCGCTGTCTGGGAAGCGGGGCACCTCGCCTCCGAACGCTTCGAGCAGGTGCGTCTCTCTCGCCCGGAGGCGCTCGACCTCGTCCGCTGCCCCCAGCCGTTCCGCGGCCGTTGCAGCGGTTTCGGCGAGGACAAGGGCGAGCGCGGCGACGAGCGCAGAGTGGTCGAAGGCCCGTCCCTGCCAGGGCTCGTTCGCTTCGAACGCGTCGGCGACAGCCTGCAGCCGTGGAACGAGCTCCAGAACGCCAGCGTATCGTTCCAGAGCATGCAGACGAAGAACCTCTCGAACACCGCTCTCCAGCTCGAGAGACAGGGCGGGACGGTGACTGGGAGCTCGTTCGAGAACCTGTTGACGCAAGCTCGACGCCGCCTGGAAGGCAAGCCCGGCCTCGCCTGATCGTCCACCGCTCTGCGCGAGGCACGCGCGCAGGTCGAGCGACGCGGAGATCAGGACACACAGCTCGTCGTCTGACTCCCCTCGATCCCGGAGGAGGTGCGTGCAGACTTCGTCCAGGCGCATCACCAGGCTGTCAGCCAGGACCGGCTTCCCGGCGGCCCACGCCAGACGGGCGACGTCTCGCAGGGCGCGGCCACGCTCGAAGCCCCCTCGAGGCCCCACTGCTTTCAACCGCAGAAGGCCGGCGCGCAGGGCTCCGTCGAAATCGCGGCGCAGGCATCGGGAAAGGGCGAGCAGATCGAGGAGCTCAGCCCGCGCCTCGCCCTCGACGGTGCCCGACGATGCGAGCGCGGTGCTCTCCGCGGCAGCGTAGCGTCCTGCGACAAGGAGAGTCCGGGCGGCTTCGAGTCCGACCTGCGTCTCCCATTCCGGAGGCGCCTCTGAAACGGGCCAGGCACGGGCCCGCGCGATCAACGCCAGCGCCCGATCGGCCCCCTCCGGCCCCTCGGCCAGGCGCGTAAGGCGTGCCGCCTCCAACAATGTGCGGGCGGTCGCGTCTTTCGTGAGGCCCTCGCTGGAAACGAATCGGAGCAGTCCGTCCCGAGCCCGCACGAGGGTGGACCGACGCAGATCCCGCAAGCCCAGGACGTCCCGCGTGGGGCCCTCCACCACCTCAGCGAGGTTGCGTGCGAGACGCAGTGCAGCGTCGCATTGCTGCTGCGTGAGCTCCGCCTCCCGGCGCAGAGCTTCCCGGTACCAGAAGCCGAGCGCAAGCAGCGCGAACGCTCCGAGCAACGCCATGCCCATCCCCACAGTCCTGCCAGGCCTCCGGCGAGCCGCGCGCGCAAGACGGGAGAGCGTGGAGCCGCGGTAGACACCGACCTCGCCCGAGACCATCCAGGCGCGGACGTCTGCAGCGAGGTCCCGGACCGCTCGGTAGCGCGGCCTGTCCCCGTGGCAAGCACGGGCCACGGCAAGCAGCTCCGGGGGCGCCGCCTCCACAGGGTCGAGGAGCAGATCGAGGAGCGCGCCCAACCCGCGCATGTCTCGATCCCGCACGCTCTGGCGGTGCGGGACCTCGACGGCAGCGAGGTCGACGGCGCTCTCCCAACCGAAGACCTCCGCACTGCCGTGATCGAGAATCAGCACACGCGAAGGTCCCAGATCACCATGGACGACGTTCCGGTCGTGGGCGTATTGCACGGCGTCACAGACCTGCAGGAAGTACTCGCAACGAAGGCCGAGACCAGGTCCGCGGCCCGCGCAATGGACATCGATCGTCACGCCTTCATCCGGGCGCTGGACAAAGAACACACGACCATCTTCGCTCCGTCCCGCATCGAGCGCCGTCCGTAGGTAGGGGTGGTCCAGCCGGCACAAGAGCGTGAGTCCCTCGAGGAATTCTCGCTCCTCGGCTGCGCCCGCGGTCCCCGGCGCCTCTCGTAGGGTGAGACGACGTTTGAGCACCCGGTCCTCGACGAGAACCACCTCGGACCCGGTCCCGGCCAGCGGCTCGAACCGTGCGTGGTGCGAACCGAAACGAAGGGCCGCCGGGTCGACGCAGACCTCGGCCTTCTGACCGGCATCTCGAGCCTTCGCGCACTCATCGCTCATCGTCGCGCTCCCAGCGGCGGAGTACCGCCACGGCCCACTTGACCTCGTCGGACTCCGCCCTGCCGTTCCGCCGCACGCGCTCGGCGAGCTGCCGCGCTGGGGCTGGCTCGTCGTGGCGAAGGAACCAGGCCGCGCCGCACATCCATGCGCGCAGCGGCTGGTCGTGTGCAGACAGTGTCTCCAGAGAAGGACGCTCCCCGTGCCCAAGCTGCAGCGCCAGCAGTCCGCGTTGCATCGGGTCCGCGCGCCCGTACGCCTCCTCCAACGCTCGCTCGAGGAACCCGGACGGCGCCTCCAGCAACGGGACCGTAGCGCCGACGAGCACGAGGTCGTCGATGGCTCGGGACACCCGCAGGACCTCCCTTGCCCTGTCGACGGCCTCGTCGTCACGCCAGAGGGCGAGCAGGGAGTAGAGCTCGACCAGCGCGATCCCGCCGATGCGATCCGGCAGGAGCTCCCTGCTCCGGGCAAAGTCGGCGAGGGCGGTCCGGTCATCGCCATACGCCTGCAGACATAGTCCGCGCTTGAGCCAGGCCTCGCCCTCGTCGGGATCAAGCTCGACGGCATTCGTCAGGTCGGTGATCGCGGCGACATGGTTTCCCTGCAGCTTGAACACTTCGCCGCGGAGGAAGTACGCGTACGCGAAGCCCGGGTCGATCGCCAGGGCTTCACTGAACGCCCGAACGGCGTCCTCGAGCTGGTCAGCGTGGTAGTACGCCGTTCCGCGGTTGGCCCAGACCTCCTTCTGCCCCAGCGGTCGCTCCGCAGCGATGGCGGCGCGAGCCCGGAGTGTTTCCAATGCCTGGTTGTCGGGAAACCGCTCGCAAAGCGCACGGCTCAGATCCATCGCGGTTCGCCAGCTCGCCTTCAGCTCCTGGTCCCGCGCTTCATCCCGGTACACGGCACACAGTCCGAGGTGCGCTTTGAGCTCGAGCTCACCAAAGGCCACCTCGGAATTCACACGGTAGCGCTCGCACGCTCGGAGGAGACGCACAAATGCGGACTCCGCCGCGACCAGGCGATTGCTGTTGATGCGGATGCGCCCCAGCGCTGCTTGGGCTTCCATGTACCCGCGGACGACAGCGAATTCGTCACTGGCCTTGAGGGACTGCGTCGCATATCTCTCGGCCTCGAGCAGGTGCTCCTCCGCCCCCGCGAGATCCTGCGGTACGCTCTGCAGGGCGATCTCCGCGGCGACGAGATGGCAGGCGAGGAGACGGCCTGCGGTCTCCGAATAGGGCCGCACCAGCTGCAGGCGGGCGTAGATTTCGAATGCATCCTCAACGGCCCGCGCCGCCTCGTCACGCGCCCCGCAGAGGACGAGGGCATGCGCCTGGTTCGCGCGATAGTAGCCCAAGGCGAAGAGGTAGGTGTGATTGGGCTCACGCGCCGTCAGACCCTCGACGAGGGCGCTCGCCAGTGCGTAGCTCCCCCTGGCGAGCTCCGGTTCGTCGGCGAGCAGATACACGTCCCCCTCGAGCGCTAGCGCCTCCGCCGTCTGGTAGACGAGATCGATCCGTCCGGGGTTGCGACGTACCAGCTCGTCGAGAGTCCGGCGAACGTCCCTCACCAGGGCAGATGCGCGCCCGAGGTCATCGGACTTGGATGCATGGTCCGCCGCCAGAAGCTGGAAGAGCAGCTCCAGAAGCTGGGCATCGGGATCGCGCTGGCCGTTCTCGAGCAGTCTGCCAGCGATCCGTAGACCCTCGTCCCGTGCCTCGGCATACCCCTCCGTGTCCCGTGCCGCCCAGTGCAGCAGGGCGAGCTTGTGCAGGAGGTTCCCGGCGGACAGGGCCACACTCCGGTCACCGGGGTCGCTCTCGAGGATCCGGCGATAGAGCTCCAGGCTCGCGGTGAGCTGCTCGACCGCCTCGAAACGGAAGCCCTCCAGGAACAGGAGGTGGCCCTCCCGTGCCCGGGCCAACGCCAGCCTCGAGGCCGAGGCGGGGTCGTCGGGATCCGCCAGCTCCTCGGCGACCCGCAACGCCTGTGCGTGGACGTCGTGCGCTGCGCGCGGATTCCCGCCATTCCAGTAGACGCGTCCCGCCGTCAGCAGAGCTTCGAAGCGCGTCAGTTGAAGCTGGCGGTCCTCCGGGTCGCGCGCGATCGCCCGGTCGATGGCCGCCAACGCGTCCGCTGCCAGGACGACCCCGGCGGTGTCGCCCCCGTAGCTCGCGACCGACGCCAGACGCGCCTGAATCAGCGCGACGTAACGTGCGAGGCGCCCGCGGTCCTCCGCGCCGGGTTCGAGGTCGCGCAAGCCGCGACGTGCCGTGTCGAGCAGCTCCCGCCGCAGCTCCAGGGTGCCGGACCGCCCGACGAGTCGATCCTCGAGGTCCAGGACGATGTGGTCGACGGTCGACAGACCGATATCGCGCTGGCTCCTGGCCCGCGCGCTTTCCTCGCGCAGCGCCCAGCTCGAAACGCCTACCAGCGAGAGCACGGCGAGAAGAACCGCCACGCCGACGAGAACGGCGGCCGCCGCACCCGGACGTCGCGCCGCCGCGAGCCGAAGCCGCCTCACCGGGGTGTACCTGAACGCGGCGACCTCCCGGCGCGCCCTGAAACGCCGGACGTCCTGCGCCAGCTCGACGACGGAGGCGTACCGCTGCGACCTGTCCTCCGCGAGCGCCTTCGTCGCGATGGCCGCCAGCTCTGGAGAGACGTCGCTGTCGAAGGGCTCTTTCCCGCGCTCCCGCGGCGCCTTGCCATCGAGAATGAAGCCGAGCACTCCACCGAGCAGGTAGACATCGGTGACGGCGTCGATCCGCGTGGAGTCTCCCTCTCGTTGCTCGGGGGCCATGTAGCGCGGGGTCCCCAGCCGGGCCCCCGCCCTGGTCGTCAGCCCGTCGCTCCGCGCTGCCGTCGCACCGTTGGCGGACCCGGAGCGAAAGCCCGCCAGCCCCCAGTCGAGGACGAGGACCTCTCCGTGGGGTCCGATCATGATGTTCGTCGGCTTGAGGTCGCGGTGTACGATGCCGTGCTCGTGCGCGTACGCGACGGTGTCACAGATCTTCAGGAAGACCTCCAGCCAGGCCGCAGGCTGTCGCTTCCTCGACGCGACGAGGTCTTGCAGCGTCTCACCGTCGATGAACCGCATCACGAAGAACGGACCGCGGACCGGGTCGACACCGAAGTCGTAGATCGGGACGATGCCCGGATGGTGGAGCTGGGCGAGGATCTCAGCCTCGCGCAGGAAGCGGAGCGCGGCGTCCCGTCCGTCCCGGAACAGGTTGGTCTTCTGCGCGACCTCCCTGCCGAGAGCACGGTCCCGGCACAGATAGACCACCCCCATGCCACCACGCCCGAGCTCGCGCTCCGGGGGGTAGCGCTCCGGCACAGAACCGAGGTAGACCTCACCGGGCAGGACGAAGGGCATCCCTCCCTGCGCGTCGTCCCATGCCGACAGGAAAGCGTCGCTCGTGAAGATCGAGGCGCGTGCCTTGACGGTCGGGTCCGTACGATCGGACGGATCGCGTTGACTGTCGCGAGGAGCATCCGGATCCATCACGACAACAGGAAGTCCGGGTCCGAGGCGAAGCCGGCCTCGACGGTCCTGGCCTCGATCGCGTCACCATCCTCGAACCTCCTGCACCGGCATGGGCACGCAGGGCTGAGGGACACACGAGAGCCGTCAGGAGTCAGAGCGATCCGATACGAGCAGAGCATGGGCTTCACATCGCCCCCGAATGTCGTGTGAAGCGGGCAGCAGTTGGTCTCTTCGTCCACAGCCCGCCTGGGATGAAGCGCACTGTCGAACGAAGCTTTGGGATGCGCAGCTCAGACACCATACGTCCCTAACTCCCAGCAGCCACTTTCACGGGACGTCGCCATCCGACATCGACCGTCAGGGGGAACCCGCTTCTGAGACTCCGAACCTGGCGTCGACAGCGGTGGACGCCACGGACGCCTCGTCCCCGTCGGAACATCGCTAGCCTATCACTTGTTCCGAAGACTCGCCAATTCTATGACGACCCAGGATTCCCGAGGCCGGGAATGTCCACGTTGTCCACGGATAGCGGATCCACACTTGTCCGAAGACGGAGACGAGCGTCGTAGGAAGATCCCGGGCATCGCCATCGGCAACCTCAGCGCGTGCACGAGTCCGCGGCGCCCTCGCTCTGTCAGGTCGCGCGGGGGTGTGGCGCGCGGGCTCGGGCTGCTGTGGTTGCACGGCGCGCCTCTGCTCGCCTTCCTGCTCTTCAGCGCGACCCGCGCCCTCGTCTACCGTGACCGCGGCGGCGCGCGCTCGGCTCCCTGCTGTGCGGCGGACCGCCGCTGCTCGGCGCGGCGGTGGCGCGCCTGCATTCCGCGGGTCCGCCGCTTCTACGGGCCCCCGGCCGGCTTCGGGGCCCGGGTGCGCTTCGCGCGGCATGGATGCGGCGCCTCGCCTGGGGAACAGCGGCCAGACCGGGCAGGGCCTGGTGGAGAGCGAACGCGGCTGGATGCGCGCTCGCTTCTCGACCTGGTCCGGCCCGACGGCAGCATACGGAAGCGCGTCGCGGGCCCCGCGGGTCCCGGCTCACGTCAGGGAGGAGCCGCCCGCCCGTCAGGACCCCGCCGATCACGTCCGGGCGTGCGAAAGGACGGAAACGGGAGTATCCTGTCTATAATTGCCAGAGGACTCCGACACCTGGGGCGCAACGTGTCCGACGAAAAACTCATCCGCGGTGACTACCAGAAGCTCGGGACCTACAAGGCCGACATGTCGGGCTTCGTCAACCCCGAGCTGCAACAGCTGCTGGAGAAGTACTGCCAGGAGGCCGGCTGCGACCCGAAGACCCTGTCGCAGCGCGGCTCACCCGGCAGCGGCAGCAAAGCGGGCGTCGGGGACGCGGAGCACAAGGTCAAACCGGGGCTGCCGGTGTGGCTCGGCGTCTTCCAGTCGAAGGCCGAGAAGTCGCCGGAGTGGGGCCCGAAGCAGAAGGCCTGGTCCCGCCTGATGGGCTCCTTCTTCTACGCCTACTTCACCGACAAGTACTACGCTCCCAACAACATGGCCATCCCGGCGAACGTGGAGTACTTCCTGCATCACCTCGGCAAGAGCAACCCGAAGGGCGCCGACTGGAAGCCCAAGCCGCGGCCCGGCTACATCGGCAACGGCGCCGCGACCTTCAGCGAGATCGGCGGCGGCGGGGCCAACTACTGTGCGGCAGCTTCCTCCAAGGCCCTGCTCAACGGCCTGGCGGTCTACGGCTACAAGTGCAACTTCATCGGCTACGCGCCCGGGGGCAAAGGGGTCGGCCACGGCTGCCCCGCCAAGGCCCAGATGGGGCGGAAGGCCGGCGAAGCCAACAGACCCCTGCCCGGGGATGTGCTGTCGATCCGGACCGCCATCGGCCCGACCTCGGGCCACGTCATCACCATCTGCTGGGCGATCGGCGACGGCACGAAGAGCGGGGAGATGTACTACGTCTCCGGCAACTCTGCCCACGCCTCGGTGAGCTGCGACTGGGCCCAGATCGCCGACGCGGCCGGGCGTCCGCCGCGGGGCTCCGTGGCGGTGATCAACCGGGTGATCACGAGCTGTTTCGCCACCGACAAGCTCGCCGCGATGGACCCCTCCGGCCTCAGCCGGCTCAAGCTCAGCAAGCAACAGGGGGATTTTCCCGCCCCCCCGCAGGCCGGCCAGAAGACCGGAGACCCCGGCGCCCCGGGCGCGGCCGCCGCGGCGGGCGGTGGCGCGGCGGGCGCCGACACCCAGGCGCTCCCCGACGCCCCGAAGGCCGAGAGCACGATGGGCTCCGGCGACGTGCAGACGGTGGCGACGACGGGCGCGAGCGGGACGACGATCATCCGCCTGGGCAAGCACGAGTCCGAGCCCCCGAAGGCGCCGCCGGCACCCGCCCCGGCACCTGCCCCGGGAGCCGGAGCGTCGTCCCCCCCTGCGGGCGCCAGCGGTGCGGGAACGCCGGCCCCGGCAGCCGCCCCCGGGGCCACGGCTCCGGCCGCACCGACGGGGGCGCCGCCGAGCGCGGATCTGTCCAAGTATCCGCTGGTCGAGGACTACACGGCGACCGCGGCGGCGAAGGGCCGTAAGAGGAAGAACCCGCTCGCGCGCATCGACACCATCTGCCTCCACCAGATGGCGTGCGCCTCGGTCGGCGGCACGGTCGACGGGAACGTGACCAAACAGACCAAGACCGGGCGCGTCGAGCGATGGAAGTCGCTCAATGCCCACATCGCGGTGACGGTGGGGCCGGCGTCCAAGGCCTGGATCCTGAACGATGTCGAGTGGCGCATTCCGCACGGACACGGATGGAACTCACGGTCGGTGGGGATCGAGGTCGAGGGCCACTTCGCGGGGATCCACGACCTGACGACGGGCGAGTGGTCCAAGTACTGGAAGCCGAAGAGCAAGCCCAACCGCAAGCCGATGGTTCCCTCGGCGCAGCAGATCGAGGCCCTGAAACAGGTGATGCGCTGGATCGTCGCGGAGATCGCGAAGCGGGGCGGGAAGATCAAGTACGTGTCCGCCCACCGGCAGAGCTATGGGACCAAAGCGAGCGATCCCGGCCAGTTGATCTGGCGCCAGGCCGCGCTCCCCATCATGCAGGAGCTGGGACTGGCCACCGCTCCCACCCTCAAGCGCGGAAAGCCGATCCCCAAGCAGTGGGATCCCGCCTCCACCGCCGATTATTGACCTCCGCATAAGTTCTGTCCCGGCTCGACGGGCGGGGGTAAACCCCGCCCCTACAGGGGATTCGAGCAGTTGTAGGACAAACATGTAGGGGAGGGGTTCACCCCCTCCCGCCGTACTTCGGGAACTGAGCTCCTCCGCGGGACAGAACTTGCGCTGAGGTCAG
>JAUIEE010000570.1 GCA_030428965.1 bacterium
CGACGAGCTCTTCGCTTCGATCCGCGCCGGCACGCCGATCAACGACGGCGCCTGGGCCTCGAAGAGCTCGCTGCTGCCCATCATGGCGCGCATGGCCGCCTACACCGGGCAGACGGTGACCTGGGAGCAGGCCCTGGCTTCGAACGACCGACTCGGGCCCGAAACCTACCGCCTGGGCTGGGTGGGCATGCGGCCCGTGGCACGACCGGGTCAGACCAAGCTCTTCTAGTGGAGAGGTGCGAGTGAGACGGCGCGACTTTCTCGGGGCCCTGGCCGCCCTGCCCTGGGCTGGAGCTCGTCGCCGGCCGGCCGGCTCGAAGGTGCGCAAGGCCGTCAAGCTGGGCATGGTCGAGGGATCGGGCAGCCTGCTCGACAAGTTCACCCTTCTCCGGGAGCTCGGCTACGACGGCGTCGAGCTGGACAGTCCCTCCGACCTGGATCGCGCCGAGGTGCTCGAGGCTCGCGCGGCGACCTGTCTCGAGATCCACGGCGTCGTCGATTCGGTCCACTGGAGCTCTCCCCTCAGCCACCCGGACCCGACCGTGCGCGCCGAGGGCCTGCGGGGGCTCGAGACGGCCCTGACCGATTGCCACGCCTACGGCGGCTCGACCGTGCTGCTCGTCCCCGGCGTCGTGAACTCCGAGGTGTCCTACGACCAGGCCTACGAGCGCTCCCAGGCTGAAGTGCGACGTGTCCTGCCGCTGGCCGAGGAGCTCGACCTGCAGATCGCCTTCGAGAACGTCTGGAACCAGTTCCTCCTGAGCCCGCTCGAGGCCGCCCGCTACGTGGACGAGTTCGAGAGTCCCCGCGTCGGTTGGTACTTCGACGTCGGCAACATCGTCAACTACGGCTGGCCGGCCCAGTGGATTCGGATCCTGGGCCAGCGCATCCTCAAGCTGGACGTCAAGGAGTTCAGCCGCAAGCGCAGGGACGAGGAGGGGCTGTGGAAGGGTTTCGCCGTCGAGATCGGAGAAGGGGACTGCGATTGGCCCGAGGTGCGCAAGGCCCTCGACGAGATGGGCTACGACGGCTGGGCGACGGCCGAGGTCCGCGGCGGAGACCGCCTGCGCCTGGCGGACATCCTGACGCGCATGGAGCGCGTCCTGGGATAGCCCTCGTCACCCGGAGAGCGAATCCACCAGCACGAAGGACGTGAACAGGGACGTGATGCCGTGCTCCAGAGCCAGGGTGCGCGCGCGTTCGGCCAGGGCGCGCGCCTCTTCGGGCTGCTCGGCTCGGGCGCTGGCACCCGTAAGACGTGCCAGCTCGAGCTGGGCCCAGAGCCTGCGGGCGGGCCCGGGGGTCGGCCGGCGCTGGGTCTGAACCTGCAAGGGGAGGCGCTCGGCCTGCATCTCCACGGTGAGGGGCCGAGTGGAGACGCTGCGTCCCTCCAGTCGGCCCGCCTGGAGCAGACCTGGGCCGGGCAGGCGATCCAGGGGTGTCAGCTCGGCCCAGTCGATAGCGTCGAGGGAAGCCTGCGTGGTTCCGTGCGCCGGATAGCCCCATAGCTGGTAGTAGGTTCCCGACGGCTCGACCTCGATGCGCAGGAAGGCCCGGGGCTCCGGTCCCGAGACCTTCCAGCTCACCACGAACGGGGAAGCGTCCGCGCTGGCGAGGAGCTTCAGCTCGGCCCGCTCGCCGGGAACGTCCAGGGCTCTTGCCTCTCCCCGCACGCGAACCTCGTCGAGGGCCAGCCCGGCTTCGATGGAGAGCTCGAACTCGGTCTGCGCCATGGCGCTCTGGTCGATCAGCGGAACGGCCAGCTCGACGACGCCTTGCCGTAGGGGCAAGGCGTGGAAGTAGTCCAGCCGGACCTCGATGCTCTCTCCCGGGTCGAGGCCGACGATCGAGTGGCGAAACCGGTCCGTGCGCTCCTGGCGGATCAGGTTGGCGAGCAGGCCGTGGCTGCGGGCCGCGACGAAGATCGCCTCGGCCTCCTCGCGCTCGCGCACGATGCCGCGGATGTGGCGCTCGCCGATCCTCAGGGTGAAATCGGTCACCAGGGCCTGCCCTGGGAGACGGAGGGCATAGACCGCGTCGAGGGGTTCGTCGCTCGGGTTGTTGAAGCGCTGGTGGACCTGAACGCTCGCCGTGCGGCCGACGACCTGGGCGCGCACGCGCTGCAGCTCGATCGGAAGCTCGCGCTCGGGATCGTCCCCCAGGCTGAGGAAGCCCTCGGGGGCGAGGACGAGGGACGAGCGCTCGAAGATCCACAGCTCCTCGGCCGGGGTTCCGAGTCCGGGGTGTTGCTTCCAGTAGGCGAGGACGGCCTCGGGAGAGCTCGCGTTCTGGAGCGAAGGACCCATGCAGGCACCCAGGCCCAAGAGCAGGAGGACAAACAGGCGGAGGATCTTCATTTCCTGA
>JAUIEE010000098.1 GCA_030428965.1 bacterium
CCCGACCATCAACATCGACCGGCTCGACCCCGAGTGCGAGATGCGAGGCCTCGTGCAGAACGAGCCCCAGCGTCTCGATCGTGCGGAAACCATCCTGAACATGTCGTTCGGGATGCTGGGCATCAACTCGGCTGTCGTACTGCGCGCTTGGCGCGACTGAACATTCTTCTCCAACCCCTATCTCCGATCATGACACGCGAAGAAATCATCATCGCCATCAAGGACATCATCGAGACGATTGCTCCCGACGAGGAAACGGCCAACCTGGATCCGGCTGAGCGCCTCCGCGATCAGATCGACCTCGACTCGATGGACTTTCTCGACATCGTGATGGAGCTGCGCAAGCTCTACGGCGTCCAGGTGCCCGAAGAGGACTACAAGGAACTCGCAACGCTCAACGGTTGTGTCCAGTACCTCGAGCCTCACCTGAGCGACAAGCCGCTGCATTGCGCGGCACAGGCCTAGAGCGGGCAGTTGACCTACGACGCGATCATCATCGGTGCCGGGATGAGCGGGCTGGCGGCCGGGATTCGGCTGGCCCAGTACGACCGCCGTGTGATCGTCGTCGAACGCCACAACCTGTGGGGCGGCCTGAACTCGTTCTACACCCTCGGCGGACGCAGGTTCGACGTCGGGCTGCACGCCCTGACCAACTACGCCCCGCCCGGAACCAAGGGGGTTCCCCTGACGCGGGTCCTGCGCCAGCTGAGGCTGAAGCACGAGGACCTTCGTCTGGGCGAGCAACGCTGCTCGGAGATTCTCCTGCCCGACCTGCGCATGACCTTCACGAACGACTTCGAGCACTTCCGCGCCGAGGTCGCCCGGGCCTTCCCAACCGAGGTCCCGGGTTTCGAGCGACTGGTCCAGGCCGTTCGCGACTACGCCATCGGCCAGGACCGACCCGCCGACCAGAGCGCGCGCAAGGTCTTGCCCGAGTTCCTGGGTGACCCTTTGCTGCGGGAGGCACTGCTGGTCCCTATCACGTACTACTGCAGCGCCCGGGAAGACGACTGCGATTGGCACTCCTTCGTCATCCTGTTCCGCAGCATGTTCCTGGAGGGGCTCTCGCGCCCCGACGGAGGCGTGCGCACCCTCCTCAACCTGCTCATCAAGCGCTTCAAGCAGGTTCAGGGGGAGCTGTGCATGGGCAACGGGGTACGCCGCATCCTGGTCGACGGGGGTGCCGCCCGGGGGGTCGAGCTGGAAGACGGCACGCTGCTCGAAGCCGAGCTCGTCCTGTCTTCCGCCGGGCTGACCGAGACCATGCAACTGTGCGGACGACAGGACCTGGTACGCCCCGCAGACGTCGGCCGCATCACCTTCGTGGAGTCGATCTCCATCCTCGACCGCCTGCCGGAAGAGTGTGGCCACGTTGCGGCCACGAGCTTCTTCTCGACCGGAGTCCCACTGCGCTATCGCCCCCCCAGCGATGGCCTGGTGGACGTGGCCTCGGGCGTGATCTCCTCCCCCAACAACTTCGTGAGCGACCAACCTCCCGAGGAAGGCTGCATGCGCCTCACCTTCCTCGCCGACCACGACCGCTGGTGTGCCCTGGAGGAAGACGCCTACCGGGAAGCCAAGGCCCGCGAAGTCGAGCGCGCCATAGCGACCGCGGCCCAGCTCACCTTCGACTGGCGTCCCTACACCGTCTTCCAGGACATTTTCACGCCCCGCACGATTCGTCACTACACGGGCCATGTGAACGGGGCCGTCTACGGCTCTCCCCACAAGCGTCACGACGGATCGACCCAGGTCGACGGCGTCTTCCTGTGCGGTACCGATCAGGGCTACCTCGGCGTCATCGGCGCACTCGTCTCCGGCATCTCCATGGCCAACCGCTACGCACTCGTCTCCGCCTGAAACGATGGCCGACAAGCGAGAGCTCAAGCCGCGCTACTTCAAGGGCAGCAGCGACGGCAAGCGCCCCCTGGCCTACGACCCTCTGGCCAAGGCCAAGCGCTCCTACGACGTGATCGTCGTCGGCAGCGGCCTTGGCGGCCTGACCGCGGCCAACATCCTCGGTCGCGCGGGACATCGCGTGGCGCTGCTCGAACAGCACTACAACTTCGGAGGCCTGGCCACCTGGTTCAAGCGACGGGGCGGGCACCTGTTCGACATCTCCCTGCACGGCTTTCCCATCGGCATGAAGAAGACATGCCGGAAGTACTGGAACAAGGACATTGCCAGCCGCATTGTCCAGCTCGACTCGGTGCGCTTCGACAACCCGCAGTTCCAGTTCGAAACCCAGTTCACGCGGGAAGACTTCACGGAGAAGCTCGATCGGGTTCTCGGCGTGCCCCGCCAGGTGATCGAAGGCTTCTTCGAGCACATTCGTCGCATGGACTTTTTCGACGACTCGGGCGAGACGACCGCCCAACTCTTCGAGCGCTTCTTCCCGGGCAGGAACGACGTCCATCGCCTCCTCATGGAGCCGATCTCCTACGCCAACGGCTCGACGCTGGAGGACCCGGCCATCACCTACGGCATCGTCTTCTCCAACTTCATGAGCAAGGGCGTCTACACCTTCAGCGGCGGAACGGACAGCCTGGTTCGCGCCATGCGAGCGGAGCTCGACAGGAACGGAGTGCAACTGTTCAACAGCGTTCAGGTCGATCGCATCGTGGTCGAGCAGGGCGAGGTGCGCGGCGTCGAGGCCCATGGACGCCTGCTCGAAGCCCCCACGGTCCTCTCCAACGCCAACCTCAAGACCACGATCGAGAAGCTGGTCGGAGAAGAGCACTTCGAGCCGGCCTTCGCCGCCGAGAACCGCGCCGTACGCCTGAACAACTCGAGTTGCCAGGTCTTCTTCGGCCTACGACGCGGCGAGTCGATTCCCTTCGTGGGAGACCTGCTGTTCACATCGACCCGCCCCACGTTCGACTCGGCTTCCCTGTGCGACTTCCACGGAGAGAGTCGCACGTTCTCGTTCTACTATCCCAAGATGCGGCCAGGATCCGACCGCTACAGCATCGTCAGCTCGACCAACGCCAACTGGGCCGACTGGAGAGACCTGAACGACCGGCAGTACGAGAGCGAGAAGGCGCGCTTGGTCGAAGACACCCTGCAGTGCCTGGAGACCTACCTGCCCGACGTCCGCGGCAAGATCGATCACACCGAAGCGGCCACCCCGCGCACCTTCGAGTTCTACACCCAGCATCCCTCGGGGACGTCCTTCGGCACCAAGTTCGAGGGCTTGAAGGTCAGCATGGACCTCCCGCAGCAGGTTCAGGGTCTCTACCACGCGGGCAGCGTGGGCATCATCATGTCGGGCTGGCTGGGCGCTGCGAACTACGGCGCCATCGCCGCCAACAAGGTCGACGCCTACCTGCACGCCCGAGGGAAACCGTCCGCACGAGTGCTCGTATGACAGATTCCATCACAGCGGGCCGTCGAGAGATCGAGGCCCTGGTACCCCATCGCGACCCGTTCCTGTTCGTGGACGAGATCCTGAAGCAATCCGAGCGCTCGATCACGACACGCTGGACGATTCCGACAGACGCGGACTGGTTCCGCGGTCATTATCCGGGACAGCCGGTCATGCCCGGGGTTCTGATCTGTGAGCACGTCTTCCAGAGCGGTGCCCTGTTCGTGTCGAACGCCCTGGGCGGCCTCGAGCAGGCCGACGGCGTACCCGTTCTCACCAAGATCGAGTTCGCACGTTTCCGCAAGATCCTCGGCCCCGGCAGCGAAGTCGAGACCAAGGTCCAGCTCGACGAGCAGGTCGGGCCGGGCTGGTTCTTGAGCGGGCGCGTCATGAACGAGGACAAGGTCGCACTCAAGATTCGCTTCGTCCTCTCCCAAACCGGAGCCATGAAACGCTCCTTCCAGGAGGAGCGGGACTAGGTGGACTGGCTTGGGCTGGAGAACAAGACCGTTCTGGTCGCCGGTGTGGCCAATCGCCGCAGCGTCGGATTCCACGTCGGGCGCAAGCTCGAGGCCTGCGGCGCTCGGGTCCTGTGGGTCGTGCATACCTCCGCGCGCAAGGAAGAGCTCTCCAAGCGCCTGAAAGCCGACGACATCTTCGTCTGCGACGTCGAGCAGGATGCCGAGATCGAGAAGCTCGCCGAAGAGCTCGCGCAGAAGCATCCTGTGCTGCACGGATTGGTGCATGCCATCGCCTTCGCCAACTACTCCGAGGGCATGAAGCCCTTTCACGAGACCAAGAAGGAAGACTTCCTCCAGGCCGTCGACGTCTCGGCCTTTTCCCTGGTCCAGCTGTCCCGCGCCCTGCGCGAGCTCCTGGCACCCAAGGCCTCGGTGGTCACGATCTCCATCTCGACCACACGCATGGCCTCCGAGAACTACGGCTATATGGCTCCGGTGAAGGCCGCCCTCGATTCCGCCGTGGTCTTCCTGGCCAAGAGCTTCAGCCGCTTCAGCGAAGTGCGCTTCAATGCGGTCTGTGCCGGCCTCCTGAAGACGTCCTCCTCGGCCGGGATCCCCGGCTACCTCGAGAGCTACCTGTTCGCAGAACAGTGCACCCTGCGAGGCCGCGGGGTCGCGACCGAGGAGGTGGCCGACACGGTGCTGTTCCTCCTGTCCGAGCGTTCGGCGGGCATCAACGCGAAAGGCATCGTCGTGGATGCCGGCATGGATGTGAACTTCTTCGACCGTGAGGTCGTACGCCGTGCCACCGGGTCCGAGGCGCCATGAAGAGCACCCCGGTATGGGTTCGCTTCCCGGAAGATGGGACCGGACGCCAGGGGGTTCAGCTCGCCCGCGAGCGCGCCGCCCATGCCTGCCGCCATTCCGCCTACCTGGCCCAGGCCCCCCAGGTCGAGCTCGACCGCGACGAATCCGGGGCTCCACGCCCGAGCGGCGGCTGGTACTGGTCGCGCTCCCACACCCGCGGGATGGCCGTCGGACTCGTGGCTCCCCATCCCGTCGGAGTCGACGTCGAGTCCCTGAAACGCCCCAGGCTCGAGGCTCTCCGTCGCTACTTCCTCGAGCAGGACCTCGGCCAGCTCCAGGACGCGGCCAGCCTGCTCGGCCTTTGGACCGCCAAGGAGGCGGTCTCGAAGCTGAGCGGCGAGGGGGTTGCGGCCCTGCCTCGCACCCAGGTCACACCGACGACCCCCGGGCGCTTCTCGGTCCACCTCGACGGCAGATCCTACGCAGTCCGGAGCACGTGCATCGAGGGGCACGTGATTGCCGTCGCCTTCCCCGCAGGCAGCCCCGCCCCCGCCTGGCCGACCCCCCTGGAGGTCCCGGCATGAGTGCGGCTGCAGCACCGCCGTCCAGCTCCACCGAGCGCGCCGCGCAAAGGCTGGAGGCCATCCGGCGGCTCTATCCCTTCCAGTCCCACGCCTTCGACCACGGAGGGGTCAAGCAACACTTCGTGGACGAGGGAGATCGGGATGCGACCCCCGTGCTCTGCCTGCACGGGAACCCGACCTGGTCCTTCTTTTGGCGCGCTGCGATTCGTGCCCTGCGCCCCAGGCACCGGGTGGTCGCCGTCGACCACGTGGGCTGCGGGATGTCGGACAAGCCCCAGGACTACCCCTACCTGCTCGAGCAGCACATCGCGAACGTGGAACGTATCGTGCACGCCCTCGAACTGGACCGGATCACGCTCCTCCTGCACGACTGGGGCGGAGCCATCGGCATGGGCCTGGCACGGCGCATGCCCGAGCGCATCGCACGCCTCGCCATCCTCAACTCGGCCGCCTTTCGCTCCCGGCGCATGCCCGCGCGCATCCGCCTGTGCCGGACTCCCTGGGTGGGAAGGCTGGCCGTCCAGGGGTTGAACGCCTTCGCCAAAGCAGCCACGTACATGGCGGTCGAGACCCCCCTCCCCAAGGACGTGCGGCGGGGCTACCTCCTGCCGTACGACTCGTTCCACAACCGCATCGCGACCCACGCCTTCGTCGAGGACATTCCCCTCGACGAGAGTCATCCCTCCTACGCCGAGCTGACAGCCATCGAGGAGTCACTGCCGACCTTCCGCGACCGTCCCAGCGCCCTGTTCTGGGGTGAGAAGGACTGGTGCTTCACGCCGCACTTCCGCGAGGAGTGGCAGGTTCATCTGCCGAACGCCCAGGTGTTTCGTTACCCCGAAGCCGGCCACTATGTGATCGAGGACGCGGCTCCCGAGCTCTTGTCCGACCTGACCGGGTTCCTGGAGACCACGGCTTGAGCCCCGCCCCCGAGACCATCCTCCAGGGACCTCCCCTGGAGCAGCCCGCGGCCGAAGTGAACGTGTCCGCGCGCCTGCGCTCCTGGGCTCGAGAAGCCCCGGACCGCTGCGCGGTACGCAAGGACCAGGGCACGTCCATGACCTTTGCCGAGCTGGAAGCGCGCTGCAACCGACTGGCCCGGGGCCTGCGGAGGGTCGGACTCACCCGCGGAGATCGTGCGTCGCTCTTCGTACGTCCGGGGCCCGAGCTGATCGCGCTGACCCACGCCCTGTTCCGCACGGGCATCGTGCCCGTCCTGATCGATCCGGGAATGGGCCGGCGCAACCTGCTGGCCTGCGTGGCCCGGATCCGGCCGCGCGCCCTGATCGGCGTGCCGGCCGTGCACCTGGCTCGCAAGCTCTTCCCGCGCGCCTTCTCCTCGGTCGAGTTTGCGATCTCCGTGGGCCCCCGCCTGGGTCTGGCCCAGCATACGCTGGACGAGATCGAGGCAGGCGAGGACGACAGCTTCGAGATCGCCGACACGTCGCGCTTCGAAGAGGCGGCGATCCTGTTCACCTCGGGCAGCACGGGCCCTCCCAAGGGCGTCAGCTACAACCACGGCAACTTCGAGGCTCAGCTGAAGGCCCTGGAGCAGCTCTACCGCCTCGAGCCGGGGGAGACCGACGTCGCCTGCTTTCCCCTCTTCGCGCTGTTCGACAACGCCTTGGGGCTGACGAGCATCTTCCCCGAGATGGATGCGACCCACCCGGCGCGCTGTGATCCGGCCAGGATCTTTCGTGCCCTCGAGTCCGGAGCCACCTTCACCTTCGGCTCCCCGGCGATTTGGCGGCGCGTCTTGCCCTGGATGCAGCGCAAGCGCAAGCGCTTCTCGACCCTGCGCCGCATCACCATTGCGGGAGCCCCCATCGCCCCCGAACTGGTCCTCGCCCTGCGGGATCGCATGCCCGCCGGCGGCGAGGTGCACACCCCCTACGGCGCGACCGAAGCTCTGCCCGTTTCCAACATCTCCGGCGCCGAGATCCAGGGCGACGTGCGCGCCCGGACCGAGGCCGGCGAGGGCACCTGCGTCGGGCGGCTCGCTCCGGGCATCGAAGTGGCCTTGCTGGAGATCGGAGAGGAGCCGTTCGATTCCTGGAAGCCCGGCATGCAGCCGCCGCCCGGAGAACCCGGGGAGATCTGCGTGCGGGGGCATGTCGTCACGCGGGAGTACAAGTACGAACCTGCAGCGACGGCCCTGGCCAAGATCGGTACCGAGGGAGACCTGTGGCATCGCATGGGCGATATCGGCTACGTCGACGACGAGGGGCGACTGTGGTACCTCGGTCGCAAGTCCCATCGCCTCCAGACCAAGAACGGCCTGTTGATGCCCGTCCCCTACGAGAACGTCTTCAACCGCTGCGAGAAGGTGCACAGGACGGCCCTGGTCGGTATCGGGCCGAGCGGACGGGAGGAACCCTGCCTGGTGGTGGAAGCCCAGCGTGGAGCCAATCGGCGCAGGCTCCTCGAGGACATCGAGGACTGGAAACGACATCACGCACCGCAGGCGCCCATCGAACGCTTCCTCGTGCATCCTTCCTTCCCCGTGGACGTGAGACACAACGCGAAGATCCACAGGCTCGAGCTCAAGAGCTGGGCGGAGAAGAGGACGCGGTGAGGGCCCTGGTCACGGGGGGCGGCGGTTTCCTGGGGGGAGCCATCGTGCGCGCGCTCCTGGAGGAGGGGGACACGGTCACCTCGGTCAGCCGCGGGGACTATCCTCACCTGCGCGAGCTCGGTGCCGAGACCCACCAGGCCGACCTGGCCGACCCACGTTCCCTGGACGACGTCCTGCCGGGGCACGACGTCGTCTTCCACACTGCCGCCCTCACGGGCATCTGGGGCCAGCGCGAGGACTTCTTCCGCACGAACGTGCTCGGCACGCGCAACGTCCTGGCCGCCTGCCGGGAATCCGGCATCGGACGCCTGGTGTACACCAGTTCCCCCAGCGTTTGCTTCGACGGCAAGGACCACCTGTCCGCGACCAACGATCTGCCCTACGCAGCCCGCTTCCTGTGCGCCTACCCCGAGACCAAGGCCCAGGCCGAGCGGGAGGTGCTGCAAGCCAACTCCCCCACCCTCGCGACCTGTGCCCTGCGCCCCCACCTCATCTTCGGACCAGGGGATCCCCACCTCGTGCCTCGCCTCCTGGACCGAGCCAGGAAGGGACGTTTGCGCATCGTGGGCGACGGGGCCAACGAAGTCAGCCTGACCTTCGTCGACAACGCGGCCGCGGCTCACCTCGATGCCGCCGCCAGCCTCGAGTTCGACGCTCCCCATGCGGGCGAGGCCTACTTCATCGGACAGGAAAAGACGGTTTCCCTGTGGAGCTGGATCAACGCGTTGCTCGCGGACATGGGCATCGCCCCGGTCGAGAAGCGCGTGCCCCTCTCGATGGCCTACGGAGCAGGCCTCTTCCTGGAATGGGGCTGGCGCCTGCTGCCCCTGTCGGGGGAGCCGCCCATGACGCGCTTCGTCGCCTCCCAGCTGGCCACCTCCCACTCGTACGACCTCACGCCGGCCAAACGCGACTTCGGCTACACCGAACGGGTCGATCTGGTCGAGGCCACCCGGCGCCTGGTCGGGTCGCTGCAATCCTCTCGCCCCTAGGGACACGACCCCATGCGAACATCGCTCTTGGTCTCTTGCCTTGCGCTCGGCCTTCTGACCCCATCCTGCGTTCCGAGCAGGACCCCTTCCAAGGAGTCGCGCGAGCACGCCGTGCACCGCGACACCTTCCTGGAGCGGGCCAGCGCCGAGATTCTCGGGCGCAGCGGCTCTTCCCTGTCCGGCATCGCCAGCTTCGACCAGGTGCCTTCGGGGACGATCGTCGAGATTCGCGTCAAGAACGCTCCTCCGGGCTGGCATGCCGTCCACGTGCACGAAGTCGGTGACTGCTCGGGGGAGACCGGCGAGACGGCGGGCGGCCACTTCAATCCCGGCCAAACGGACCACGGTTCTCCCCACGCCCGGGCTCACCACGCGGGCGACCTGGGAAACATGTGGGTCGATGCCAGGGGAGAGGGCCATCACGTGATCCTGATGCCCGAGCTCACGGTCTCCGAGGGCGACCATGCCGTGCGGGGACGAGCGATCGTGGTGCACGAAGGCGCGGACGACCTCACCTCCCAGCCCAGCGGAGCCGCGGGCAGCCGCATCGGCTGCGGCGAGATCCGCTAGGGTCGATCGGGCTCGAAAGGCGACGCCCCCTGGGCCATAAGCCCTTTCCCATGGAACGCCCCCACCTTCCCGACGAGCCCCTCGAGCTGTTTCGCTCCCCGCGTCCCGAGCCGTGCCGGGAGCGCGCGCTGGTGCTGCGGGCCCGCGGAATCCGCCACACGGTTCGACAGGTGCGAGGGGGCTTCGTGCTGCTGGTCCCGGCGGCGGAGTTCGAAGCGGCCCAGGTCGAACTGTCCTCCTACGACGAGGAGAACGAGGACTGGCCGCCACGGGAGAGCCTGCCCCCGACCGCCCCGGGGGTCCGGCTCGCCCTGATCACCTCGGCAGCGCTGCTGGTCCTGTTCTACCTCCTCGAGAGGTCCCAGGCCGCGGGCCTCGACTGGTGGGGGCTCGGCCGGGCCAGCGGCCTGGCCATCCGCAACGGAGAGCTGTGGCGGACCGTGACCGCGCTCACCCTGCACACCGGTCCCCCCCACCTGTGCGGCAACCTCCTGTTCGGTGCCTTCTTCGGCTTCTTTGCCTGCGGCGTCCATGGGGGCGGCCTGGGAGGGCTGGCCATCCTCCTGGCCGGCGTGCTCGGCAACCTCTCCAACGCCTGGATCCGCGAGCCGGACTACCTCTCCGTGGGGGCCTCCACGGCCGTCTTCGGCGCGATCGGCATCCTGGCAGGAAGCGAGTGGCGGCGTCGCCAGCTGCACGGCTACGGCAGCCTGCGCCGGTTCGCCCCCCTGCTGGCTTCCTTCCTGTTCCTGGCCTACCTCGGAATGGGTGGGGATCAGGTCGAGGAAGTCGGGCGCACGGACGTCCTCGCCCACGTGACCGGCTTCTTCTGGGGCATCGTGCTGGGAGTGCTCTGGGTCGCGCTGCCCGATCGATGGCGTACCAGCTCGCGCATCCAGGCGACCGCGGCGGCCGTCGGCCTGTCGGTGATCGCAATCGCCTGGGCGGCCGCTTTCACGGCCTGAGGCCAGCAACGGAACTTGTCCGCGGGCAGCGGACCGCCGACAATCAGGCCATGCTTCGACAGCTCGGAAAGATCCTGCGCGGCAAGGCCACTCCCTTCCAGATCCTGGCCGCCTGCACCCTCGGGGGCACCCTCGGATTCGTGCTCGAGCCCTCCCAGGCCCCCGGTCTGGTCCTCGCCCTGCTCCTGGGATTGTTCTTCCTGAACGCCAACGTGGGAGTGGCCCTGGCCACGGGAGCTCTGGCGAGGCTCGTGGCTCTGTTCATGGTCCCCTACACCTTCGAGGCCGGCAGGCTTCTGCTCGACGGCCCCCTGGGCCCGCTCTTCTCCGCCCTCATCAACGCCCCGGTCTTCGCCTACTTCGGGTTCGAGCATTATGTCGTGACCGGGGGTCTCGCCCTGGGCGCCATCTTCGGCATCCTGCTCGGCCTGGCGCTGGTCAACGCCGTGGGGCAGTTTCGACGACGGGCCATGAACCTGGAGCAGAACTCCGAGCGTTACCGCAACTTCTTCGCCAAGCCGCACGTACGCGTGATCACCTTCCTGTTCTTCGGCCTGGGCCGCGGCAAGAAGAGCTACGAGCAGCTCCTGGAGCGCAAGGTGGGCTTTCCCTTCCGGATCGTCGGCATCGCCGCAGGTATCCTGATCGTGGTCGCGCTCTACCTCTTGCAGGACAAGCTGACGGCCCCTGTCCTGCGCAGCGCACTCCAGCAGGGTCTGGAAGAAGCCAACGGGGCTACCGTCGAGCTGCGGGAGGTCGACCTCGACCTCTCGGCCGGGCGCCTGATCCTGCATGGCCTGGCCCTGGCCGATCGCAACGATCTCGAGACCGACCTGCTGCGCGCGGAACGTATCGAAGCCGACGTCAGCACGGCCGACCTGCTTCGCAAGCGGCTGGTCGTCGACCGGCTCGCCGTGCGCGAGGCCTGGAGTGGAGTCCAGCGAGACGTTCCCGGGGTCAGCTTCCGCAAGGATCCCCCCGTGGAGAAAGAGACCGAGGGCCAAGGCCGCACCCTCGAGGACTACATCGAAGCCTACGACACCTGGAAGTCGCGCTTGTCCCAGACCCGCGAGTGGCTGCGGCGCTTCGCCAAGGTGCGTGAGCTGAGTGCGGACGAAGAGCCGAGCGAGGAAGACCTGGAGGAGCGCCTGTGGAAGGAGGTCCAGGAGCGGGGCTTCCTGCGGGTCACGGCCGACCACCTCGTGCAGGACTCACCGCGCTTGCTCGTGCGGGAGCTGGTCATCGAGGGGCTCGAGACGCCGCGCCTGCCGGGAGAGGTCCTGGACCTCGAAGCCCTGGCACTTTCCACCGAACCGCACCTCGTCGCGCAGGGCCCCCGGCTCGCCCTGCGCACCCGCAGCGACAGGCTGAGGGTGGAGCTCGGGTTGGACGAGGCCAGCGGGGATCCGGGCGCCAACGGGATCGACTTTCGCTTCGAGGGGATCCCCGTGGACTCCATCGCGTCGCAGCTCAAGATCGACGGGTCAACGACCCTGAGCGGCGGGACCGTGGACCTCAGCCTGCACGGCTCCTGGGAAGTGGGCGGCGTCGGAGAGATCGACCTCCCGCTGGAGGTCGATGTGCGCAACTCGACCTTCTACCTCCCGGACCGCGACCCGATTCCCGTGGAGCACGTGCGATTGCCGGTGTACCTGAGCGGAGCCCTCGACGCTCCGCGTATCCGGATCGACAACCAGGAGCTCCTGGGCGAGCTCGTCAAGGCGGGCGCCACCGAGCTGGTGGACGAGCTCAAGCAGGAGGCCCTGGGCGAGCTGGACGAGGCCCGCGACCAGGTGGAAGACAAGCTCAAGGACAAGGCCCAGGGCCTGTTCGACAAGCTCAAGAAGAAAGACTGAGGCTCACCCGGGACCTCCACCTGCGCACCTGCCTCTCGGTTTGGTAGCCTAGGATCCATGGGCCAAGAAGAGTTACGCGAGTCCCTCGAACATCTCCGGGCGGAGATCGAAGAGGCCGACCTCTCCCAGGGGGAAGCGCGCGCCCAGCTCGAGGCTCTGGTCGTGGACATCGAGCGGCGGCTCGAGGCGCCCGAGGATCACAGTCAGCACGAAACGCTGGTCGCCAACCTCAAGGACGCTTTCGATCGCTTCAAGACGGAGCACCCCCGGGCGACCGCCATTCTGAACCGCGTGCTGGTGAGCCTGGGCGAGGTCGGCATCTGATCTTCCCCACGGCCGACGTGGACGTCCTCGGAACGCCGCCAAAAGCCGAGGACGGTGCGACCAGGGCCTTCGGACCGCTCCCAGGACGTCTCTAGGAGAGCTCCAGGGATCGTGAGCGGACCAGCTCCCGGGCCCTCTCGAGGAACCCGTCGAAGGACATGGTCTCCTGCTCGCGCTTGTCGCGCTGACGGACGGTGACCGTACGTTCCTCGACCTCACGCCCGCCGGCGATCAGCATGAACGGGATCTTGTCGTGCTGGGCCTGCTTGATCTTCTTGTTCATGTGGCCCGGCTGATCCATGCAGTCCACGCGGAAGCCCTCCCGACGCAGGAGGCCGGCAAGCTCCTGACAGTAGGCGGCGTGCTCTTCCCGGATGGGAATGGTCGCGATCTGCACCGGTGCCAGCCAGAAGGGGAACCTTCCACCGAAGTGCTCGATCAGAATGCCGACGAAGCGCTCGAAGGACCCCAGGATGGCCCGGTGCACCATGATGGGTCGCTTGTGCTTCCCATCGGCGTCCGTGTAGTGCAGGTCGAAGCGATCCGGGAGGTTGAAGTCGCACTGAACGGTGGACGTCTGCCATTCCCGGCCGAGGGCGTCCTTGATCTTGAAGTCGATCTTTGGGCCGTAGAAGGCACCGCCCCCCTCGTCCACCTCGAGGTGCAGACCCGACTTGCGGGCTCCCTCCCGGAGGGCCTCGGTGGCACTCTCCCAGACGGCGTCCTCCCCGATGGTCTTCTCCGCCGGGCGGGTAGCCAGGTAGGCGACCACCTCGAAGCCGAAGGTGGAGTTGAACTTCAGGGTGAGGTCCAGGACGCCCGAGATCTCGTCCGCCAGCTGCTCGGGGGTACAGAAGATGTGGCTGTCGTCCTGGGTGAAGCCACGCACCCGCAGCATCCCGTGCACGACGCCGGAGCGCTCGTAGCGGTAGACCGTACCCAGCTCGGCCATCCGGATCGGCAGCTCACGGTAGCTGTGTCCGCGGTTCTGGAAGATCAGGATGTGGCCGGGGCAGTTCATCGGCTTGACCCGGTAGGGCAGCTCGTCGATGTCCATCGGCGCGTACAT